>JBAVUZ010000455.1:0-11902 GCA_049697035.1 Candidatus Angelobacter sp.
GCGCTGAAGTTGGCCTCATTGCCGCCGCTGGTGAATGTGCCATCGAAAGGCCTGTCCCAGCCCACGCGCTCGCCGATCCAGCGCACGGTCTCCCGCTCAATCCGCGCGGCAAGCTGTGAGCGTGCCAGGCTGGCCAGTTGCGGATTCAAGGCCGCCACCAGCGCTTCCGCCCGCACCGCCATGTAGGTGGGCGTGGGATTCATCAGGCCAAAATAGTTTGCGCTGGGAACGTGGAAGCCCTCAGTCACCATGTCCGAACAGAGCTGATCCAACACCGTTGCGGCATCTTCGCCAAATTCCGGCAGGGGATCGCTAAGGTCGGCAAACGTACGCAGCTCTTCAGGAAGTTGCACAGGCCGCTGGGCCAGGCCGGAAAAATATTCGTCAATGCGGTCGATCAGTTTGTAACCAAGTCGGCGTCGTGTGTCGGAATCAAAGTCGAAGGGCATTGGAGTATCGGATTATTTCTTTGCTCTAGCGGACTCATTTTAGTCGCGTCTTCTTGGGTGATCTGAAAAATAATCTACCGCGAATTTACGCGGATGAGCGCGGATTGGCGGCAAGGTCCGGGTGATCGGAAGATTGGGAGCAAAAACTATCCAACAAAGCAGACTATTCAACAAAAAATGGGCGGCATCGCTGCCGCCCAGCCTCTGGAGGGAGGAGAGAAGGAGATCCTACTTGATTACTGTTTTTGTTCTGCTTGCTTCTTCATGCTCATGCGCTCCTGCCGATGTTGCTGGCGTTCCTGCATAAGTTGAAGCGCCTTCTGCCGTTGCTCTGGAGTAAGCACGGCATAGACTTGCGACCGCATGCGTTCCTTCTCCACGATTAAGTCAGTCATAAGCTGAGCTTGTTTGTTGGCGAAGGTGCGGGCCTGGTTCTCGTCAAAACTTCCGTTTATGCTTGCGTCGTCCGCCCGTTGATTCTGGCGGAGCTGCTGCATCATCGGCTTGATCTTGGTCTTTTCGTCAGCCATGATGCCCTTGATCTGGGTTTGCTGGGCCTCAGTCAGGTTCAACTGCCTGGTCATATGTTTCAGCATCCAACCATTGTTACGGCCAAAGCCCATGCCGCGATGCTGGGCAAAAGCGGTTGTCGCCAGGCCTGCTGCCAAGGCCATTAGAATGGCGGCGATGATGATCGATTTTTTATGCATAACCAACTCCTTTTATTTGGGTGGCAGCTGCATCACCCCGGCACAGCCGGGAAACCCCGCAATGGGCTACCACTAGTGTGAACCCGGCGGAGAGAGAACAAAAGTTATGAGTTGTTAATTCGCGTAGTATGATTCCTTCACGATTCTTAACCCCATCCCGATATCCACAGGGTTTAAGGTGACTACGTATGGTTTCAGTCCTGCTCATTGACGATGACACAGAGTTAAGCAAGCTGCTGGAGGAATATCTCCAGAGCGAGCAATTCGAGTTGCATTCAGCGCATGATGGCCCCAGCGGCCTGGAAAAAGCGCTAGCCAATCACTATTCCGCGGTGATCCTGGACGTGATGCTTCCGGGCATGAGCGGGCTGGACGTGCTCAAGCAGCTGCGGCAAAAAAGCGCGGTGCCGGTGCTGATGTTGACGGCGCGCGGCAGCGAACTGGATCGCATTCTTGGTCTTGAGCTTGGAGCGGATGACTATTTGCCCAAGCCTTTCAATCCCCGCGAACTCGTCGCTCGTTTGCGTGCGATCCTGCGCCGCTCCGCTACTGGAGCAACGCCTTCGGCCTCGCAGCCGGTCCACCTGGCTGGCGTTGATCTGCACCCGGATTCGCGCAGCGTCACCTGCAATGGCAAACCCGTCGCGCTTACCGGGGCGGAGTTCGATCTTCTGTATTCCTTCCTGCGCAGCCCGGGCAAAATCATTAGCCGTGAGGACCTGACGCAAGCCGCGCTGGGCAGGCCAATGTCTCCCATGGACCGCAGCATTGACGTGCATGTAAGCAATCTCAGGCGCAAGCTGGGGCCTTATGACGGAGAGCAGGAGCGCATCAAGGCGATACGCGGCAGTGGTTATGTCTATCTCCTGCCGGGAGAGCAGCAGTGAAATACCGCAGCCTGTTTTTAAAGATATTTTTCTGTTTCTGGCTGGCGGCCGCGGCCATGATCGGCGCACTGAATCTGATGCTCTGGTCGTCCTTCATTCAGGACCCCAATCCAGAGCGGAGACGCGGTGCCCTGGGTGAGGCGCTGAACCTTTATGCGGAATCAGCAGTCCAGGTGTATGACAGTGAAGGCGCACAGACGTTTGAACAGTATGTAACCAGGTCACTCAAAGAAGCCGGCACCGAAATCGAGTTATTTGATGGCGATGGAAACTCGCTGACTGCGCCTACGCCGGCAGAGGCAACGTCGGTCGCGAATGAGATCAAGGCTACGCAGCAACATGTTTCACATGTAACCGTGCTGGGCAGGATCACCTGGGGACGTGCGGTGGTTGCGCCCAGCGGCAGAGTTTATATCTTTGTTACCCGTTTACGCCAGCCCTATGTGTTCCGGGGCCTGCCGCAGTGGGGCATCGGGCTCAGCATTCTGGCGGCTGGCGTGATTTCTTACCTGCTTGCGCTCTACCTCACGTCGCCGGTAAAGAAGCTGAAGTCCGTAGTCCAGTCTTTTGCTGAAGGAAATCTGGAAGCGCGCGTTGCACCGCAGCTCGGCAGCCGGCATGACGAACTGGCCGATCTGGGCCGTGAGTTCGACCACATGGCTGAACGTATTGCAGCGCTTATCTCATCGCAAAAACGCCTGCTGGCCGATATCTCCCACGAACTGCGCTCGCCCCTTGCGCGGTTGACAGTGGCGCTGGCTCTGGCGCGCAAAAACACCACAACCAAGGGCGAGTCTGCGCTGGACCGGATTGAAATGGAATCTGAGCGCGTGAATTCACTGGTGGGGCAGCTGCTGGCCCTTACGCGGCTGGAAAGCGGAGCGGAGCGCGTTCCGCCTGAAACGGTTGCGTTGGAAGAGTTGCTGGAAGAAGTGATTGACGATGCGAACTATGAAGCCAAGCCGATGCACAAGGAAGTAAGAGTGCTGCAACTGGCGCCCTGCCGTGTGCGAGGCTCATCAGAGCTCTTGCGCAGCGGAATTGAAAATGTGGTTCGCAATGCCATTCGTTACACGGCTGAAGACACCGCGGTGGAAGTTTCTCTTACAACGCGGCTCGATAACGCCATTGTGACGGTACGCGATCACGGCCCGGGTGTCCCAGAATCGGAGTTGCAGCACATCTTTGAGCCGTTTTATCGGGTGGGTGAAGCTCGCGAGCGCTCAAGCGGTGGCGTGGGCCTGGGACTTTCCATTGCAGACCGCACGATCAAGCTTCACGGCGGCACTATACGCGCTGAAAACGTGAATAACGGCCTGCTGATTACCATTGGTATTCCGCTCTCTGCCATGCCTGCCGTGGTTCAGCCTGCGGCAGAGAGAATACCGGTGGCCTAAACGTGCCGGCTTAAAGAAAGCATATTGCCGTCGGGATCTTTAAACCATGCGACTTTATCTCCGTTCGGCGTGGTCCAGATACCTAGCTCTTGGTCTTGGACAAAAGGATATTTCTCAAAGATCACGCCACGCTTGGTCAGCCATTTCACCGTAGTCTCAATATCGGTGACTTCCCAGCCCATTACGGTGTATTGGGCAGGAGTGAATTTAGCACCCTTCACAATGCGGATCATGGACTCGCCGGCCTGCATGACCAGCGCAAATTGATCGTCGCTCACAAATTTGAAGCCGAGCTTGCTTTCATAGAATTCTTTGGAGCGCTTGGAGTCTGTTGTCGGAACAAAACCAATGAGTTTGCCGGCAGAGAGCATAGGCAGGTCCTCCCGAAAGTCAGGGCGAAACAATAACATGCCACGAGCATTCAGGTTGCCGGCTTAATAACTTAAGCGACCTTTTCTCCCGGCTCTTTAGCTTCAGGATGTCCGCGCTTGGCGGCGGCATTCTCGATTTCTGAATTGATCTCACCGCCCAGCAATATGGCCATACCAGAGATATAAAGCCAGAGGAGCAAAACGATGACCGCGCCCAGAGACCCATAAGTCTTGCTATAGCTGTTGAAGAAATGCAGGTACACGCGGAAGAGCAGGGAAGCGCCGATCCATGTGACAACGCCTACCACGGAGCCGGGAGTGATCCACTGCCACTGTTGCTCGGTGTCCGGACTCCAGTAATACAAAAGCGCGAAGGACAGAACAACGAAAAATAATGCAATCGGCCATTGCACAATACGCCATGCGATCACGGAGACGCTGCTCAATCCGACGTGGGACCCCACTAAGTCAACGATATCGCCTCCATAGAGCACAATCGCCAGGGCGGCTATCGTAAGCGCGGAGATTGCGACAGTGAGAGCAATGGCCATTAGTCTCTGTTTCCACCACGGGCGTGAATCCTTTACGTGGTAGCAGCGGTTGAGTGCATCCATGATCGATACAACACCGCCGGAACCAGACCAAACCGCAAGCGCTAATCCAAAAGCAAGCTTGAGTCCGGAACTATTATTGGCGACTTCCTTAATGGTCTTCTGTACCAGGCTATATGCGTCTCCGGGCATGAACCGGGCCGCGTAATTCAGCAGGCTGGATTGCAGATCATGGCTCTGGGCAAAGAGTCCCAGCACGGCCATGAGGAAAAAGATCATGGGGAACAGCGCGGAAACAAAGTAGTAAGCCAGCGCAGCCGACCTGGTGAAAACCTCGTCATCATCGATCTCATGGTAGACGCGCTTCGATAATTGCAGCGGCGTCAGGCCGCCGAGCTTCCAAGGCGATGTGCGTTCCTTCACCGCTTCAATGTGAGGTCCAGTTTGTTCCGCAAATTTGTAAAGACGCATCCGCAATACTCCGGTTGGCGTGAGAAATCGGCCATCTGGAACTTGGATGAAGACTCCGTAAGAAGGGAAACTGCTGGCCAGAGCTGCCGGATTTTTAATCACCCTGGGAAGCGGACCGGATAGAGAAGCGCAGTTAACTTTGCGATGAATTTCTTGTCATGCACAAGAAAAGTCATCGCATTGTCCGCGGGCCTTATTCCAATCCACTCCCATCAGGGTGAGAGAGAAAAGAATGAATACTCATATGACGGCAAAAACACAGGAGAGTTACCAAAAAGGGTAATAATATACTTCGCAAAATAGAGATTTAACCGCGATTTTCCTGCCTGTTTTTGTTGCTTTTCCCTTGCTTTCGCCGTGAGACTTTGGAATAAAGAGAACGGACGCGCTCAGTGTATGAGCACCGAACGCGCCCTAACCCAATTACCTCTCGCGGAGGCAACGTGGCTACAAATGATGTTACCAAAGCAGGGATATACGAAACCCTGTCCAACCTCAACACTGCCTTTTCTGAAGTTGTTAAACACCTTCACACGCTACGGAACACGGGATTGTTTAAGTCCAAAGTTGCAAAGCTGTTTCCCGGTTTCGCTCAGGAACTTCAAGCCGAATTTAACCAAGAATTTCTTGAGACGCTGCACCAGCTCGAGCTTGACGATTGGAACGAATACGGGAAAGCACGGCAACGCTGGGAAAAGTACATCCGTGATCCTAACGACATTCTCATTCAAGCCGCAGAACGCAAAAAGGAACTCGCCAAGAAACGCAAGAAACGCTAACTCGCAACACTCACCCGCCAGAGATGGCGGGTTTTTTATACTTACTTTTTTCGCCATGATAAACGGTTGGCGGAGTTAACAACATTCCTTATGACTTGCAGTGAATCCTGAGTAAGCCGAACAAATACGGGCCTGCCTTTATCGTCCTTGATTTCTAAATTTACGGCACGACCGCGATTCAGCTCGCGGAATTCTCTCTCGTTTAAATCAACAATTGTGGACTTTTTGTTCGTCGCCATAAATCAACCTCGCTTCTGTTCCTTCTTCCGTTCCTTTTTGCGCTTCTCTCGCGCCTCTTTCTTGAGCAGATCGTCTTTTGAGACGGTGAAAACGTGACGGAGAGCATTGTCGAATCTCTCTGATTCCGTCCTGCCGGGAACATTCGGTGCGGGTAAAGGTTTCATTGGCTTTTAGTATACCGCTATCCCGAAGCCAGCAGAGGCTCTGTTATCCTCTCGCTATGCCGCTGCGAGTAGGGTTGATTTATACAGCAATGAAAGTTCGTCGGGCGAGCAAACACCTCGACAAACTCAAGTCCGAAATCTCTTCCTTTCGGGATAAAGCTTATTCCGTCACCACTAAGGACGATGTTGAAAAGGGTGGCCACATTGTGCGGATCGAACAAGCTGAAACTCCCGAATCCGTTGCAATGCTGATTGGGGAGTTCGCTTATTCCATGCGCTCTGCGCTGGATCACTTGGCTTGGCAACTCGCTTTGCTTACTACCGATAAACCTGGTCGGCAGACAGCGTTCCCCATTGAGTCCGAATGTCCGCTTCCCAGCAATAAGGGTTACGCCGAAAAAATCGCTAACATTCCGCCTGTACCTCTCGGCGTTATTGAGTCTCTTCAGCCGTACAAAGCTGGAGCAGCGTTTAAGAGTCATCCCCTCTGGCAATTGAATAAGCTTTGCAATATCGACAAGCATCAGGTCGTTGCGATTAGCTACATCCATTTTGCGGTCAGAATTGATGGAGTCTCCACCGCGAGACGGCGCGACCTCGATCACGTAATTGAAATAGTCGTTCCGCTCGCCCAAAAGGACGACCTTCAACTCAAAATAGATGTCCCCGGAATTGTATTTGGACAGCCAATTGATACCACCGACGCAGTCCCCGACTTTGAGATTGGACTGAACGGATTGCTCGAAATATACAATTTCGTCGGATTTGAAGTAGTCCCAAGATTTGCGCGCTTCTTCACGTAAAGAATCAGATTTCGACACATCTCCCTTCCCGCCAAATGTGCTATCATTTGGCTAGAAAGGGTTGAGCCGCCCAATAGCCGGGAAGCTGGAAGCGGAATCACCCGAAAGATTGTGAAGCCCGATGAGAATCGGGCTTTTCTATTTTACTCTCCTACCACGCTTTCTGTATCCGTTGGTTGTAACTTTAGAACGCTTGACTGCCAGCGTCCTCCGTCTTGCCAGTCAGTTCCTTGTATGTAATTCGCTTTCCGACGATCTGTGAAAGGGCAATGGAAAATCTCTCGCCATCATTCAGCTTGTTTCCGTCTCTGTCTTTCCGATGGTTAAAGCGGAATGCTTGCTCATCCAAGTAACGGAACAGATGGAACGGTTCGACAGCAACGTATGTTCCATTCAATCCACGCTTGAGCAAGGACCAAAAATTCTCGATTCCGTTTGTGTGGACGCGCCCGTTAACGTACCGTTCGGCATGGTCAACAAACTCATGCACATATTCATCTTTCAAACCCTTATAAGCTTGCAGTTCATCGCTGTACAGAAATGTGCCAAGGGCAACATGCTTGTTGACGTTCTCTCTCAGGGTAGCAGTGAAGCGATCTTGGATAATCTCAGTGCGAACGTGTCCACCGCGCTCAACCATTCCCATGACAAGCACTTTGTCTTTCGCGCTGTTCCCCTGCTTGCTGGTAATGCGACGCGCCTTAACATCTTTGTGCATGTTGCGCGCTTTCCCGCCGATGAAAGTTTCGTCGGCTTCAACTTCGCCAGAATTGCCGCCAAGCTTTACAAGGGAACCATTCTGCAAGGCCAGCCGGATTCTGTGATCCATGAACCACGCTGATTTTTGCGTGATCTTCAAAGCGCGGTGAATTTCCCAAGAGCTGACACCGTTGCGGCAATTCACGATCATCCACATTGCCGTGAGCCACTTGTCCAAGCCCAGCGGGGAATCCTCGAAAATGGTTCCGGTTTTGAGCGTGAACTGTGGCGCTTTGTGCTTTTGGCGGCAATGCCAGCGGTTATACTTCTCCAGAAACAGGACGTTGGCGCTTCCACACTTGGGACAGGTGACACCGTTCGGCCAGCGGCGAGCTACCATGTATTCCCGGCAATTCGCGGGATTGGAAAAGTAAACGATTGCGTCTTGCAGTGTGGTCGGTTCCATACATGAGATATTAGACAAAACGGGTCATTTTGTCAAGTATATTATTACCCCAAAAAGTAAGCAAATAAAGTTGTAAAAAAAGTTTTACAAGATGGAACCTATTTTCCCGGAAGACGTATTACTAACCAAGAGCTGCAAACATCGTCAAAACGGTTGCGGCACAAGAAAACAAAACGGATTTCATGGAGGCGTTATGGATGCGAAATGGAACAATATCGTGGACAACACCATGGTGCGGATTGCAATGGTGGTGGTGGGTTTTGGCGCGTGGCTGGCGATCGGCTACGGTTTGCTGGCGTCCTAAAGGCGGAGTCGCTTAATCAGCTCCGCCCCAGCTGTTTTTTATCCAGGGGGCGAAGCGGCAGGTTTCAGACTCGGGCTACTTCCGCATTCTTGACTGAACCGTAACGTGTTTCCACGTACTCGTTCAGTATGTCAAAGAATTCGGCGACAATATGGTCGCCCTTCAGCGTAGTCATCAGCCGTCCATCAACAAATACCGGTGCCTTGGGCTCTTCAAAAGTTCCGGGCAATGAAATGCCGATGTTGGCATGTTTGGATTCGCCGGGACCATTGACCACGCAACCCATCACAGCAACTTTCAGTTCTTCGATACCCGGATACTTATCTTTCCAGACCGGCATGCTGGTGCGCAGATAGCTCTGGATTTGCTCCGCCATTTCCTGGAAGAAGGTGCTGGTGGTGCGTCCGCAACCGGGACAGGCTGTAACTTGTGGTGTAAAGCTGCGAATCCCAAGCGATTGCAGAATCTGCTGGCCAACAAAAACTTCTTCAGCGCGGTTGCCGTTAGGGGCGGGCGTGAGTGACACGCGAATGGTATCGCCAATGCCTTCCTGCAACAGCACGGCCAGACCGGCTGCGCTGCCGACGATGCCTTTTGCGCCCATGCCGGCTTCGGTCAGCCCAAGATGGAGGGGGTAATCGCACTTTGAGGCGAGCATGCGATAAACGTCGATGAGATCCTGCACGCCGCTTACCTTGGCGCTGAGAATGATGTAGTTGTGCGGCAGACCAAACTCTTCTGCCAGTTCCGCTGATCGCAATGCGCTCTCGACCATCGCGTCCATGGTGACATCGCGCGCATCTTTTGGATTCGCGCTGCGGGAGTTCTCGTCCATCATGCGGGTGAGAAGCTGCTGGTCCAGCGATCCCCAGTTCACGCCGATTCGCACCGGCTTGTCGTTTTTGACCGCCACTTCAATCATGGCGCGGAAATTGTCGTCATTCTTACGGCCCACGCTCACGTTCCCGGGATTGATGCGGTACTTGGCCAGGGTCTGCGCGCATTCAGGATATTTCTTCAGCAAAAGATGGCCGTTATAGTGGAAGTCGCCGATGATGGGGACGTGGATGTTCTGCTTTGCCAGTTCCTCAAAAATCGCTGGGACAGCCTGCGCCGCGGCGTCGTTATTCACGGTCACGCGGACCATTTCCGAGCCTGCCCGGGCCAGCTGCGCCACCTGCTGCACCGTGGATTGCACGTCCGCCGTGTCAGTATTTGTCATTGATTGCACGACCACGGGCATGTCGCCGCCCACGCGCACATTGCCTATTCTTGCTGTTACGCTCTTCCTGCGCTGAATGATTGCCATTCTCTCTAGTTTACCCGATTTTCACGGCTGATATCCCCCCAAAGGGGTTACCAGAGGCCTTCTCCTCAGGCGTGAAACTAAGTCATTCGCTTGTAATATCAAGCGTCTGGGCTGGTTTTCGTCGAACTACTTGTGTTGCTTTTGCCAAAGCCCAGACGGCGAGGACCGGCAACCAGACCCAAAGAATCTCGCTCCAGAGAATACGCAGACCGCGTGCGCTGAAGAACCTGCCGACACCTATCGGCGACACGTGAATCGGCCGCCAGGGCAAGAAATAACGCTGAAGATCAAATGGCGAGAAGAATGCAATACCCAATCCTCCGTCGGTCATAGCGTCAAGGATGCCGTGAGTAGCTGTCACAACGAACAGCAGTGCCGCCAACATCCATGGGCGGCGAAATGTTCTACTGAATCCCGCCGCCAGCGATATTGCGAGGATTGCGGCAAACGTGAGCGAGTGTGTGATCCCCCGGTGCCCCCAAAAGGAGCTATATGGAATCCCCAGACGAAATCCAATGGAATCGATGTCAGGCAGAATGGAGCAAACAATGAGCAGGCACCAGAAACGCCAGTCTTTACGCCAATCGGCTGTTCCCGCCTGGCCTAATGCGGTCCCAACCAATGCGTCGGTAAAAAGACTCGCCATCCGGCTATTGTTTCAGATCATATCCCGCAAACCGTTTAGAATCTCTCGTGGACCCCATGGTGTCTAATAAGAGTGATGGTTTCTGCCTTCTTTAAGTCGTCGTGTCTGCGTTTTCTCTCGGTTGTTCTTTTACTGGGGACGGTTATGTCTGCACAGTCCAAAACTGCAGCCGGCCCTCTGCCGCAAACCTTTAGCGGCTGGCGTATCGATACCCAAAGCGTGAAGGCCTCCAAAGATCCGGCTGCGGCGGATGCCACCGACGCGCCTGTCCTGCAAGAATATGGCTTCACCGACATGGAAACGGCCACATACAGCCGCAATAGCCGCAAAATGCAGATTAAAGCCGCCCGCTTCAGCGATGCTACCGGGGCCTTTGGGGCTTTTACCTATTACGTCCAGCCACAGATGCAGGTAGAGAAGATTGGCGATCGCGGCGCTTCCAGCAACACACGGATTTTGTTCTTCAAAGGCAATATCCTGGTGGATGTATCGGTAGAGCATCTCAGTGCCATGTCCGGCGCCGACCTGCGCTCACTGGCCGACGCCCTGCCGCGGCTGACCAACGAAAACGGCAAGCTGCCGACGCTTCCCGCGAATCTTCCATCACAGTCTCTCCAGCGCAATACCAGCCGCTATATCATCGGCCCCGAGGCGCTGGCCCGCCTGGGCGTTCCCATTCCGGCACAGCTAATCGACTTCAGCAAGAGTGCGGAAGTGGCTACTGGCAAATACCGGAGTTCGCAGGGCGAGGCATCAGTGATCCTGGTGGGCTATCCAACGCCGCAAATCGCCAGAGAGCGGATGGACGCCATGCAAGCCGCTGGGCTCACAGGCGGACCGTTCTACTTCAAACGCACAGGCCCGTACGTGGTCGCAGTGAATGGCAACATAGCC
This sequence comes from Candidatus Angelobacter sp., assembly GCA_049697035.1. Classification (GTDB taxonomy): domain Bacteria; phylum Acidobacteriota; class Terriglobia; order Terriglobales; family Acidobacteriaceae; genus Angelobacter. The sequence continues at coordinate 11,141 of JBAVUZ010000455.1, forward strand.
GCCGACGAAGCGCAGTCTCTGCTCGCTTCAGTGAATTACGACGCCGACGTGATGCCGCTGCAGCCCACCAAGCCTAAGCCCGGCGAGGACCGCGCGGGTTTTGTCTTTGCGTTGGTGATGTTGTGTGTCATCGCGGTGCTGGCGGCGCTGGTGTTTGGCTTCGTTTTTGGCGGTATAAGAATACTGGCCAATCGGATGTTCCCAAATCGGGTTTTTAGTCGGCCAGAGTCGGTGGAGATCATCCGTTTAGACCTTAGGCAGGGCGATAAGTAGCTTAAAAAGAGCCGCTTACGGCGACTGACAGCCCTGGAATGACATTTTTTGTCATTCGAAACGGGATGTTGATAAGATTGTTAAGTTGTTGAAAACAAAGGTATCTATTCTCGAAAAATTCCTTGACACTGCCTTTCACTGGCCAATAAGATTTCGCCAGAAAGTTCTGATGGTCTTTTTCGCTCCGTTGGAACTATTCTCCCTTGAAAGAGAAGGCCGTCCTGTTGCCGGACGGCCTTTTCATTTATCGGGTCGCTTCGCGACAAACCGCTGGAGATGTCTTATCGACGTCGAACGCAATCTGCTCTTGAGGCGAGCCGCTCGGCGGCACGGGCCTCGCGGCTTGGGTGTGGTGGTGGACAAAATTTTGTCGCTCTGCTGCGCTACGATCCACACCGCTACGGGTTCTTTTTCTCGATTGACAGAATTTCTGCTCCTGATGCAATCCGCTCGGCGAGCAAGTCGGCCTCGCGGCATAGTGATGTGGAC
>JBAVUZ010000456.1:0-3550 GCA_049697035.1 Candidatus Angelobacter sp.
TTCCCGGACAGCGGACCTGGTATCTGCATAGCTCGGCGCACCTGCCTCCTCTGTTCAGCCACGTTCTTGGGCCGGCGGATGATCCGAAGATAAAGCAATGGGTGGATGATGCCCACCAGCACGGCCGGGGAGCGGACGTGCATCTTTTCTGCATCGGGAAAAATAACCCCAAAGACGCGGAGGAGTGCGCGAAAGAGAACGGGAAAGAGTACGCGATTGCGCCTCTCCTGGATGTATACAATGACACACCTTATTGGATCATGCAGATGGGCACGGAATTCGTTCCCGATCACAGCCAGATCTTTCGTCCCGCATTCCGCCAGCTGTTGAAGCAGTTCATTTTGCGGCGGCTGGACATCACCCAGCCGGGAACGCCGGTGAAACCCGCGATCATGCAGATAGGGCCCCCGACGGCGGCGCCAAGCCAGTGATCGCGCAGAGCCTTGCAAGGTGGGACTGATTCCGAGATACCCGGCAGAGAACGCAACAGGCCTGTACGGAATGAACAAACACGAGGAGCAACATGACACTTTCGCGGCGGGAAGTTTTGATCGGGATGGCCGGGCTTCTGAGCTCCTCATTGCGCGTGCTGGCCGAACCCCGTTTCATGGAATGCAAGAGCGGGAGCAATGATCCGTTTCACATCGAAGGATTCACTTGCTCCAAGGTTACCGCTGCCGACATGACGTACAGGCTTTATCAGTCCCAGAGCAGCGGTCCGGCGGTGCTCCTGTTGCATGAATTGCCGGGGCTTTACAAGGAAGACGTCGAACTGGGCCGCCGTATCGCCCAATGTGGATTTACCGTATACATGCCATTGTTTTTTGGCAAGCCCAACGGAAAAGGCCATGGAGCGCACGTGTTGTGGTATGGCTTCAGCGAAACAGTATTGCCCGGGTCGCCCTTTCCGGGACTTCGTTCCGGCCATACAAGCCGTGTAGCGCGGTGGCTGAACGAGCTTCTACCTTCTATCCATCGGGAATGCGGCAATAAAGGCGTGGGAGTCGTTGGAATGTGCCTTACCGGCGCCCTGCCGCTGGCGCTCACGGGGTCGGGGGACGTCCGCGCTGTTGTGCTATGCCAGCCCGCGCTGCCGTACTTTTCGCATTCCGGGCTCGACGTTTCCGAGACCGACATCAAGACGGCCAAAGACCACAACGTGGACATCCTTGCGCTCAAGTTCAGCGCTGACGGCAAATCCCCGGATGCGCGCTGGAGAACCCTGGAGAAGAAGTTCAGCGACGAAAATTATCCCGGCAATCATTACCATGAGTTAATCATCCGCTCCGGTGACGGCTCACGTTATCATGCAGGCGCCCATTCTATTTTCGGGGAGCATTTTAATGACGTCAAAGGCGATGATGCGCCAACGCACGTAGCTTTGCAGCGAGCTTTAGGATTTTTGGACAATCGCATCTCTGATAAGCCGCACTTGCCGGATTACCCGGACCAGCAGCCCTGTTCTCCTCCATTCCTTTGCTATCCTTGAGAGCCGGAATGCAGCGCCTCCGTCAATCCCTTGAAAGCCCTGTGACGCTGTTGCAACTTCTTGAAATGTGCTTAGGTCTTTCGACAGGATTTTGAACCTTAGTGCAATCTTTTGTTTGTATTTAGAAGTTGATTGGGACAGGATTACACCTCAGCTACGGTTACTGGCTGCATTGAGAATGCTCCGGGTCGCTACAATTTTCTCGGATCGCGATCTGCAGACGCTCATCAGTTGCACTGCCGGAAGCCTAAGTTGGTGAAGAAAATTTGGTGAGCGCGGAAGGAATCGAACCTTCAACCTACTGATTAAGAGTCATGCGCAATGCTTCCAGCCATTTGCAATTAATCAACAGAAAATAAACAACTTAACTATCTAAAGCGCGCACAGAGGAATTCACGCAAGTGTATGAAAACGATGGAAACGGATAGCAGCATACAGCCCCATTTACAGCCACACAATATCTCTGCCATCTATTGGAGAGCAGAAACGCGGACTATCTGCGGCACATGCGGAACCCCTAACTTAACCACCTGCCAATCGGGCCTGGCCGATCAGAAAGCAATCAACAGCAAGCAGAGCGACACCATCGCAGATCAGACCAAGCAGATCGCCCTCAAGGAAGACGAGATTAAGGCGCTGAAGAAGCCGAAGGGATTCTGGAAGCGGCTGGGCAGCGAATTGAAGAAGGCGACGGTCTACATCGGCAGCGCGACATTGGCGAAGGTCTTGTGACCTGCCATCCCAAACGGCAATAACGGCTGTCTCAAGATCGTGTCTGCGCCGTTGAAGTGCGTATCCACCATCGGTAGTCAACGATGACGACCTTATCAGCGATGATTCCGAAGGTGCTTTCCCTGCCAGTGTCTTGGGACTTGCCTATCAGGCCGATAGCGGTCATATCTTCCTCCATGCTTACAGGTCTTCCCAGCGGGGCTGCTCTACGCATAATTACCAGAAGCCCCCAGCGCTGAGAGTATAGGACAGGACACAAGCTGACCCCGTTTACTTCCTGCGCTCCGATCTGTTTCCATCTGCGGGCTTCCTGCTGGTTATGCTTGCAGCCCTCGTAGAATAGTTCCCACCATTCCCTCAACCACCATGAGAGCGAAATGGGACTCTGCGCCCGCCGCCAAAGTTGAAACAGGTATTTGAACTTGAAAACATAAGGAGTCTTAATCGCAAGCCGAGCGGTCAAGCGCACGCGGCGAAACGCGCCATCGCTTTTTGTTTCCCACAGCATTCGATCAAGAGAAAGCTTATCTCACCAGCATGTGTTAGCGAAGGTCTTTGCAACTGGGAACATTGGAAGGATTCTTTTGACCCACAATGTCTCCGTAGCAGAACCGTCCGGTAGCCGTATCCAGCAAGATTGCATCTGGGTGAGGATCACCTGCATGAACAAAACGTCCCGATGTCACGGGATGTGACAACCGCAATGCCAGAAATTGAGAGCCGATTGCAAGTCCTCCGGCAATGAGCGCAGCCAAGAGTGGAGGCATGAACTGTTTCCACCAAGCTCCCGCTGCTACTTGGCGATCATGTAGTTCGATGGCGGTCCTGATGAGGACATTCGTAAACTCCTGAGACAAACCTTCCTGTCTCTCATCCTTCGGTAGGACGTGACGCGCAACGATGGATAAGGGACTATCCCCGTGGGCGGCAACCCTAAATAGCTCTGGATGCTCTTTGGCGAGTGCAGTCCAGCCTTCCGGCGAAGAAGAGGGTTCCCCCAGTTCACTCTTGATTCCACCAGAAGGCTTGCTTCCACCGGACTCGCTACGATGCGGGTAAGGGTCAAAGGCAAGTACCTGAATTAAGGCAAGCACATCCGCCAATCGACCCGGCTTTGTGTAAGGTCTCTTCGTCATGGATCGAAATTTTACTCCGACGCGGGGGACAAACAGGTCAAAAGCTCATGCTGTTCTAAAATGCTTCCGTATGAAAAAGTTCACCACTATTCCCGAGGATCGGACAGGAGTAGCCCGAGAGGCCAAGGCACTCGTAGCGTTGGCGTTCCGCAATGGCCCAATAGAGAATGTCCATGCCGGAAAGGCCTGCCCC
>JBAVUZ010000457.1:0-3175 GCA_049697035.1 Candidatus Angelobacter sp.
GGCCGAATCGATGGTTGGTGGAACGGCAAGCAAAAAGCAACAGCAAAACCTTCCACTGATAGGTGATTCAAGTAAAGGTGCTTTCCAGTGTCTTCGTCGACAAAGTTCTGTGGCCAACAAAACGATGCTTACGCATCGTCAGGGATAGTTTTTGCTTGACAGGCCCTTCGCTCTTATCGAGGGGCACCCACAGGTTCGTGAGGATAGAATGAAGACGAAAAGGAAGGCGTGGGCCACCCTCCAGAGTCCTGACGAGTGGAGAATGTTAAATATTTTAGATTCCGCTTCGGCAAACTACTTAACTCGCAGCAAGTTATGAAACAGGTGAAATGCGCTCTTAGTACTGCGCCCTCGCCTTAAACTGACAATATCCTCCGCCTGTGAATCGAGATGAAAATGAATGAGAAAGTTTTATCGCGATCAAAGTACGAAGTCATTTGCGAATTCACTGCCTTTCGACTGCAAAGCGAAGAGGGGTTTGAGCAGGAGTCTCGCCGAGTGCAACAAGGCGTTGTTATTTGGGCCGATCCTGCGTATTGGAAAAACAAACCGTGGGAAGGCATTGACGCCGTTCAGTTCGACTGGAATCAGGGTCAGTTCTACGTTGACCCCCAAACATTTTTGGTATCGACGCGCAAGGCTTCGGCAGAGGAAAAGAAAGCATGAGCGACTCAAGAACGCCCACAGAAGTACGAGAGCGGAACGTAGGCAGTTGGGAAGAATTTGAGCAGCAGGTAGGAGAAATCCGCAAACGAATAAAATCGCAACTCTTCTTTCGAGGTCAAAGCAATTCCGATTGGGCTCTCAGCAGCACTTTGGATCGTGAACCGCGCGGACAGGAAACATTATTTAAAGACTATTACCTCGCGATTTCAGGAGCCAAAACCGAGATTGAGACTTTAACCGACAAGGAATGGGAGATTCCTGACTATCCCACCGTAGAAAAGTGGGTAAAGGATTACGATCAATTCAGCCTCAAACTTGACTTCGGTCAATTTCCGGCCTATCAGTACATGATTCATCTACGACATCACGGCTTTCCCTCCCCGCTCCTTGATTGGAGTCGTTCGCAGTATGTGGCGGCCTACTTCGCATTTTGCAAGCTCCGCAACGACAATGCACAAAACCCCAACGTTTCGATCCATGTCTTTTCACAACCGCCCTTTAGGGTGCATGGGACTGGGATGCCACTCATCTACCGTCTCGGGCCATATGTGAAAACACATCGCAGGCACTTTTTACAGCAGTGCGATTACACGCTGTGCGTTGTCTTTGACGGCGAGTGGCGCTTCGAACAATATCAACGGGTCTTCGATTGGCCAAATCAAACCCAAGTGAGATATTGGAAGTTCAATATTCGATATTCCGAACGGGCCAAGGTCTTGAAGCGATTGGACCAGCATAACTTGAACGCATTCTCGTTGTTCGGCTCTGAAGAGAGCCTGATGGACACATTGGCTCTTAGAACTTGGCACTATGGCGACGAATCGTCACCTCAAGAGGAAAAACGTGAGATGGCTGCTGACCTTGAAGAACTCAAGGCAGAGGCGATAAAGCAAGGCTTTACAAAAATAAGGCGAGATGTCGACAACGCTCCTTGGGTTCCTTTGGGAACTTGGAACGGCTTTTCAGGTCACACAAATACTCCTTATATCAGTGTCCAAGTTCAATACTGGCTGGAACGAGAGAGAGTCCGGGTAACAAGGGCAATGGACGATCAAGAGTATTGGTACATACTCAGTTGACATCACGCCCACGCTCCCGATCCTTAACCCCGCCGGTTGCTCCATCTCTCCGCCCTCCGGGCCAGGAACCGCTTTACCGGATTCTGCCAGATACAACCCTGCATTTCGCTTATAGCCTTCCACAGTAATAAAATATGCCGAGTACCAAGCGCTTTTTGCTGGCATCTGTCCACCATGTCCAAGTCCGGTTCCACCGCCAAAAATCCCCGGCACAACAAACCACCCCGCATTTTTGGCGATGGCGAAATGGCCGAACTCACTCGCCGGTTTGACTGGAGCAAGACTCCCGTTGGACCCATTGATGCATGGCCTGACACTCTGCTCACCACCGTGAACCTGCTTCTGGCGACGCGGCATCCCATGTTTTTGTGGTGGGGACCGGAGTTGATCCAGTTCTATAACGATGGCTACCGCCCCAGCATCCGCGAGGACAAACACCCGAAAGCTTTAGGCCAACGCGGCACGGAATGCTGGCCGGAAATTTGGCACATCATCGGCCCGCAGATTGAAGCGGTGATGACCAAAGGCGAGGCGACGTGGCATCGCAACGCGCTGGTCCCTATTCATCGCAACGGCAAACTGGAGGACGTTTACTGGACCTATAGTTACAGTCCGGTACGTGATCGCGATGGAAACATTCTTGGCACGCTGGTTACCTGTAGTGAGACAACGGAAGAAGTTCTGGGAGAACGGCGTCTGCGCCAGAGTGAAGCGCGCTTTCGCCGATTAGTGGAAGAGGCCAACGTCGGTTTTGTGATCGGCGACCTGGCCGGAAACCTTACCTACCTCAATCCCACCATGTTGAACCTGCTGGGTTACACCCCGGAAGAGGTGGATGCCGGACTCGTCCGCTGGAGCGACCTCACGCCACCCGAATATGCTGAGGTGGATGCCCGCGCGGTGCAGGAATTGCGGCAGTTTGGTGTTGCCCAGCCATATGAGAAGGCCTATATCGCCAAGGACGGACGCAAGATTCCTCTGCTGGTGGGCGCGGCCATGCTGGCTGAAACTGAAGGCAGATCGCAGGAAGTGGCGGCCTTTACCGCCGACCTGAGCGAACTGAAGCGCGCGGAGAGCACCTTGCGGCAAACCGAAAAACTTGCTGTGGTTGGAAGGCTGGCCAGCTCCATTGCCCATGAAATCAATAACCCTCTTGAGGCCGTGACCAACCTGCTCTTTCTCATCGCCAGTGAAGACCTTCCAGAGACGCCGACCAAATATGTCCGCATGGCGCAACAGGAGTTGGCCAGGGTCGCCAACATCACGACGCAGACGCTGCGTTTTCACCGGCAGTCCACCAACCCAAAAAAGGCTTCTCTGTCACAGATTCTTGATGGTGTGCTCACCCTGTTTCAGGGCCGCTTGCTGAACGCGGGTATTACCGTTGACAAACAATTTGGCAATGCCAGTCCCGTTATGTCCTATGAGGG
>JBAVUZ010000458.1:0-3786 GCA_049697035.1 Candidatus Angelobacter sp.
CGCGTGTCGCGCCGGATGGTAAATTGAATGCCCGGGACAAAAACAATGTGGGAATTTCCAAGGCGCTGTACCAAGGTTGTGCCGACATTCAAGATCGTATCAAACGTGTTCCGACGAACGGGCACTAGTTGGTTGGGAAACAAAGTTGTTCCAACATAATTGTTGACTCCGAACAGGCCATTGATAGGCAGTTTCCAGCCTGTGTAATGGAATGCGCTATTAGCGTCAGTCTCCTGGGATGCGTGCGGCGGTAACGGAGCGCCTATCAGCTTGTCATTCATCTCGTAAAGAGTAGCGTCTTCAAAAATCGCGCCAGTGGTTACGTCGCTTTGGACATTCAAATTTGGCCGCCAGGGCAAAGGCGTGCCTTCTTCACCGGCGACCTGCAACAGCCCACGCTCGGCTATCGGATCATCTGCCGCAAGCTGATTGGCCCGAGCAAATGCGGTGACGGCCCGCGCATTGTCATGCCGCTGGGCGTAGATATTGGCCCAGGCAAGCTGGTAATCATAGCTTTGCTGGTAATCGGCGGAGTTCCCCAGCGCGGCCAGTTCCTGCTCCGCTTTGCGATCATTACCTTGAGCGATGTAGGTATCGGCCAGTCCAATGGCAACTGTGTCGTCAGAAGCGCCCAGATCTTTGGCTTTGGCAAAATAACGCTCGGCCAGATCAAAGTCATGGGCGGCCAGGAAAATGTTGGCGGCTTCGACAAGGTTATCGGCCGTAACGGGAGAAGCCTCGCCAATCCGCGACTCAGCAAACGCCAGCGCCACTTCCTGCTTGGCATCGGTAAACTTGCCTTGGCGTACAAACAGTTTTGCGAACTCAATGCGCACGTCAACACGGTTTGCGTCCGGAGCGTCCAGCGCGCGCGTAAAGCGATCCAACGCAGCCGATCGGTCACCCAAGGTCAGCAGCGCGTCGCCAGTTGCCAGCAGGATCGCGGATTGGTCCACCGCTTCCTGCTCCGCCAGTTGGATGTACTTGAACGTCTCAGGGCGCCGGCCTAACTGCGCGTAGGCTGAAGCCATGTTGGCGTAAATGAGCGGATCATCAGGAGAGAGCTTCAATGAAGCGTCCAGCTCATTGATGGATTGGGTATAGTGCCGCGCGTGGAACAAAGCATCCGCTAGCGCCAGATGAAGTTTCAGATCGTCGGGAGAGTATTTGAGCGCCACACGGTATTCGGATACTGCCTTATCGAGTACCCGCATCTGCCGATATGCGGTTGCGCGGGCCATGTGCGTGGCGCCCAGGTCGCCAAGCAGCTTTTCCGCCTTGTTCGTTTCCTCCAAAGCTTCACGCGAGCGATGCAGTTGCAGGTAAGAGAAAGCCAGACCCAGGCGGGCAATGCCACTGTTAGGATTCATTTTGAGAGCGGGCTCGAAATCGTGGATCGCTGCCTGGGCATCCTGCATGTCATTGCGGACGTAACCACGGTTCACCAGCGCTTCAAACATCTTGGGGTCTTTTTCGAGCGCGCGGGAGAAATCGTCGATTGCCTGCTGCAACAACTGGTTCTGCTTATGTACGTGCCCGGCAAGCAAGGGGAAATTCGCTTCCTTGGGCATAGTGGCCTCATAGCGGCTTACCAGAGACAGCACCTGGTCGTAACGGCCCAGGTTGTAGTAGTCATAGCCCAGATAAACGGCGGCATCACGGTCATGCGGCAACTTCACGATTGCCACTTCGCCCAGCTTGGCGGATTCAGCGTAACGGCCTTTCAGAAAAAGATAACGCTCCGTTTCACGCATCACGCGCGGATCGTTCTTCATGGTCCCGGTTGCGCGCGCGATCCACTCTCCGGCCAGATCAACTTTACCGGCTTCAATGGCGGCGTTGGAGCCGCTGGCTACGATCTGCGAATTTGTCGGCGCTAGTTTGTGGGCCTTCTCATAGCTGGCCTGCGCCTTGGGATATTCCTTCATCGCGGTGTAGAGATCGCCCAGGGCCATGTAAGGAACGTAGTCGTTCGGATATGCGGCGGCCATGCGGCCGAAGAAACCTTCAGCTGCTTTGTTGTCGCCTTCATCACGAGAGAGATAGCCCAGGGCTTCCAGCGCATAGCGGTTTTTGTCGTCACGCTTGAGCAGGCTCGTGTACATCTGCCGGGCTTCGCCTTTGCGGCCAATCTTCCAGAGCAGGCTGCCGTACTGCAACGTCACGTTGTCATTCTCAGGATCAAGCTGCAGCGCTTGCTTCAAGTCAGCTTCGGCTCCGGGAACGTCATTGGCGAGCGCTTTGATGGCCGCGCGAAGGCGCAGATACTCGACTTGCTGCGGGCCTTCCACTTGTATCTTGGCCAATTCCTGCTGGGCGATTCTTAACTGCTGGGTAATGGCTGCATCGTCATCCAAATTGCGGTAGGTATCAATCAGGTTGAGCCGCAATTGCGTGGGATAAAGCACTCCCTCAGCGGGACCTTCCGGCATGGCAGCCAGGGCCGCCAGGTACTCGCGCACAGCATCGCTGTCACGACGCTCGATCTTGGCCAGGTCGCCCCGGATGGCGTGGAGACGATAGTAATTCGCGTCAAGCTGTTCTCCGCGCGAGAGGTATGTGCGCGTCTTGTCCAGATTGCCGACGCGCAACTGTGCCTGCGCCGCCGCCAACTGCACATTAACGGATTTTGGGGCCAGAGCGGCAGCTTTCTCGTATGTGTCCGCTGATTCTTTCTTCATGCCGGCCAGTTCGTAGGTGTAACCCAGCTCGGACATTACGTCAGCATTTTTCACCGGCGCCTTCTGCAGAATGGCGATGGCAGACTTGTAATCGTGGGCTTCGCGGTAATACTGGGCAACGGCGCGGAAGATTTCAGTGTTCTTGGGGCTGCGCTTCATCGCCTTGTCCAGAAGCTGCTTGGCCTTGTCCGTTTGCTTCTGCTTCATGTAAGTGATGGCCAGCAACAGTTCGGCGTGGGATGAAGGATGAACTCCTTCGGCACGCTCCAGTAAGTTCTGTGCACGGGGAAGATCCCCCGATTGCATGAAAAGTTCGCCCGCCATCGCCAGATCAGTGGCGCGGCGCGGATTGGCGGCGATCACTTGTAACAGAAGCTTCTTGGCTTCGTCGGCCTTACCCATGCGAATGTACGTCTGGGCCATGCCTGAGAGGCCTTCCACGGAGTTAGGCTGGCGTGAGAGACCCTTCTGATAGGCATCGAGCGAAACTTTGGAGTTTCCTGCCAGACGGCTGGTGTAGCCCAGCAGGAACCAGTTGCATGCGTCGCTGGGCGCGGCCTGAGTCAGGTGCTCGGCATAGCCCATGGCGGCTGAGGGATTGCCGCTGGCCAATGCCTTCTCAGCGGCGCGCGCATAACGTCCAGCTTCAATGCTGCCACCCCATCCGCTGCCAGTGGTTCCACAGGCAGTTGAGCCGCCACCACCGCTTGCGGCCTTGCCTGCGGGCTGCCGCTTGCCATTGTTCTGCTTAGGCTGGGATTTCTGGTCTTGCGGCTTGCTGTTCAGATCAAACGTCTGCGCCCAGCCAAAATTGACCAGAAACAGGGAACAGGAAAGCGCGAGACGTAAAAAGTTCTTCTTCACGGGACCACCGTTGTTTAGAGTCGCAGAAAGAACACGTGGCCACCAGGTTCCACGCACGCTACCAAGGATTTAGCGAAAGCAGCATGCCCCACCCGCGGCAGCAGCTCTGTTCTTATCTTGAATCAAGATGCCATTTTTGCTCTCAGGGATTGCTAGGTGGGCAGAAACTACCGAAAATGCTCCAAAAATGAGAATCCGGATGCCACTTGGCAAACCCCGGCACCTCTTTTGGAATCGAAGT
>JBAVUZ010000459.1:0-16661 GCA_049697035.1 Candidatus Angelobacter sp.
TCCACTCTGCGCATCCAGCAGGGACGCCATGCCAATGTGGCTACGCATTCACTCCTGCTAAGCGGCGCTCTGGTGCGCAACAACGTGCATCCCGTACTGGCGGGTGAGGGAGGCGAGTGCCTGATCAACGGACTGTTCATGGCCAACGGACGCCAGCACATGGATAACTACATGCTAGTGGAGCATGCCAGCCCGCACTGCGACAGCCGGCAGTTTTACAACGGAATATTGAATGGCCAATCGCACGGCGTGTTTCATGGGCGCATCATCGTGCATAAAGACGCGCAAAAGACTGATGCCAAGCAGACCAACAGAAACCTGCTGCTTTCTGACGACGCGCAGATAGATACCAAGCCGCAGCTTGAGATTTACGCCGACGACGTGAAGTGTACGCACGGCGCTACGATCGGCCAGTTTGACGACAATGCGCTGTTTTACCTGCGCTCGCGCGGACTGGCTGAGGCAGCAGCGCGCCACGTTCTGTTGCTGGCTTTTGCCAATGAGTGTCTGGACCGCATGAATTCTCCACAGATTCGTGAACACCTGGAAAAGCTGGTTGTGGCCGGAATGCCGGAAGCCGCAACATTCGCCGGCCCTCGCTTGGGCGAAGGTGCGGAACGGAATTGGGAGGAAGTGGGATGAGCACCGTGGCCAAATTTCCGGAAAAAATTCACGTCGCCTCAAGCTACGACGTCCAAAAGATCCGCAAGGATTTTCCGATCCTGCATCAGAAAGTGCACGGCAAGCCGCTGGTGTATCTGGACAATGCCGCCACTACGCAGAAGCCTCTGGCAGTGATTGAGGCGATTGAGAACTATTATCGCCGCGACAATTCCAATATTCATCGTGGGGTACACACGCTTTCAGAGCGCGCGACGGAAGCTTACGAAAAAGTCCGCGTGGCCGCGCAAAAGTTCCTGAACGCAGCCGACCACAAAGAGATTATCTTTGTTCGCGGAACCACGGAAGCGATCAACCTTGTCGCACAAACTTACGGTCGCAAGAACGTTGGCAGTGGCGATGAAGTGCTGATCACGGCCATGGAGCACCATTCCAACATCGTGCCATGGCAGCTGCTTTGCGAAGAGAAAGGCGCGAAATTGCGCGTGGCTCCCATCAACGAGCGCGGCGAACTGCTGCTGGATGAATTTGAAAAGCTGCTGGGCCCTAAGACAAAAATTGTTGCCATTGGTCATCTTTCCAATGCCCTCGGCACCATCAACCCAGTGCGCGAAATAGTGCGCATGGCACATGCGCGCAATATTCCTGTTTTAGTGGATGGAGCGCAGGCTGCCCCGCGCATGCAGGTTGACGTACAGGCCCTGGATTGCGATTTCTACGCTCTTTCGGGTCACAAAATTTATGGTCCCACTGGCATTGGCATTCTTTACGGCAAAACAAAACTGCTGGAAGCCATGCCTCCGTACCAGGGCGGCGGAGACATGATTGCGTCTGTCACGTTTGAGAAGACCGTTTACAACCGGCTGCCTTATAAGTTTGAAGCCGGCACGCCGAACATTGCTGACACCATCGGTCTGGGAGCGGCCTTTGAATACCTGAACCAGCTGGGGCTGCACCTGATTGAGCAGCATGAAGCCGACCTGCTGGCCTATGCCACCAAATCCGTGGAAGCAATTCCCGGCGTGAAACTAATCGGGACGGCGAAAGATAAAGCAGGCGTGCTCTCATTTGTGATGGAAGATATTCATCCCCATGATATAGGCACGATCCTGGATACAGAAGGCATCGCTGTGCGTACCGGGCATCACTGCGCACAGCCCGTGATGCAGCGCTTTGGTATTCCCGCAACGGCACGCGCGTCCTTTGGACTCTATAACACGCGCGAAGAAGTTGATGCGCTGGTGAAGGGAATTCGCAAGGTGCAAGAGGTGCTCGGATAATGTCAGAGCTGCGCGAGCTTTATCAGGAAGTGATACTGGAGCACAGCAAGAAGCCCAAGAACTTCCGCGCGATTGAGACCGCTAACCACAAGGCTGAGGGATTTAATCCGCTGTGTGGCGACCATTTCACGGTCTATGTCGATGTGAAAGACGGCGCGATCAATGACATTGGTTTCCAGGGCAGCGGCTGCGCTATCTCGAAAGCCTCGGCTTCCATGATGACGCAGATGCTGAAAGGCAAGACAGAGACTGAGGCAGAAGGAATTTTCACCAGGTTTCATGACCTTGTAACTGGTCATGCGGGCGACGGTCAGGATCTTGGAAAATTGGCGGTGTTTGCCGGCGTTTCAGAGTTTCCTCTGCGGGTAAAGTGCGCTACGCTCGCCTGGCATGCGATGCGGGCGGCACTTAACGGTGATCAGGAAGCCGTCTCAACCGAGTAGATAATGGCATCCAACGAACAAATCGAGCTGTCGCGTGACATTGACACCACGCAAATTCCCAGCGGGATACCGCATCGTCTTTCCGCCGGGACCAAGGTGCGGCTGATGCAAGCGCTAGGTGGCAGTTACACAGTGATGACCGACATCGGCTATATGGTGCGGGTGGATGCGAAAGACGCGGACGCTCTGGGACTTACGCCCACAGCAGTGGCTGCAGAAGCTACGCAAGAGTTCAGCGAAAAGCTGGTATGGGACAAACTGCGGACTGTCTATGATCCGGAAATCCCAGTCAACGTGGTTGATCTTGGCCTTATTTATGACTGCCATATCGCCCCGGTGGCCGAAGGCAACAAGATTGACATCAAGATGACAATGACCGCACCGGGATGTGGAATGGCGGACGTTCTCAAGTCGGATATCCAGCGCAAAATTTCAGACTTGCCTACGGTGAAGGAACTGAATGTTGAGGTGGTGTTTGAGCCGCCGTGGCATCCCGGCAAAATGAGCGAAGCGGCAAAGCTCCAGTTGGGCCTTGACCTGGACAGTTCGCCCTTCCCAATGCATTGAAGTAGCGGGAGAACGTGCTATTTCCCCACTCGCTCCCCCGCTCTCTTTCCCTGCTTGAACCAACTCCATAGCTGGGTCTAACAGAAGTTTGATGAATTTCGAAAAGTCATGCTCTCCGGGTTCAAGACCCGTGCATTGCGAAATTCGAAAAGCGCGGCCGCTACCAATATAGTGGCTTTCTGCGACAAGAAAAATATAACCAATCTCACCGAATAGCCTCAACTTTGCCACATTTTTGTTAGAAACTCTAAAAAGTGATCGGCCGTCGGGCGCATTATGACATCATTTTTAGGTTATAGCTAAAGTCTTGCTAATCATGCGTTTAGTCGCGATTTAGGCGCCGTCAGCAGGTCTCATTTTCAGCTCAACTAGGCTTAGATTATTGCCGGTGATTACCGTGGTGCTATAGTCGCCGCAGTCGCCGAGTTTAGGCGAATCGGCGTTTTTCCATGAACGCCGCACCAACGCCTTATGCAACGTAACATGCCCAAAATCGTGCTCCTGCTCATCGTGCTGATGGCCGTATTCTCGCCCTTTATGCAGCTCGATAGCCTGGACAACTTTCCCGTGGCCACTGGCGACATGGAATCGCACCTGATATCGGTGCTGTTTGAGACGGGAATGTTTTTTGTGTTTGCCGGGATCCTTAAGCTTTTCCCCAAACTTCTTTGCACGAATGTCCAGCCACCCAGCATGATTTCCTCTGGCTTCACCCGTGATGTGGCTCCGCTGCAGTCAGCCTTTTCCTGTTTAGCCGTTCCTCTCCGTATTTGATTGTCACCCATACCTGAAGTGTGTCCGTAGCTCAGAGTTTCCTTTACTAGTGAATTCAGAAGCTTGTTTTCTTCGCGGGCACAGATGTGGCCTGGAGTGCGTCAGTTTGCTCCTGCCTTGCAATGGAACATTGAAATCAAAGACAGGAAATGGAAATGAAACCCTCAGAAGTGTATACATCCACGACGGCTGCCGCCGCGGTTATTGCAGGCCAGCCGCCACTCCTTCATGAAAATGACATTGAGCAGTGTTTTTGCAACGATGGCGCCGAAACAAGCGAAGACGAATGGCTCGTGCAGGGCTGCATTCAGGGCGATCCTAAAGCGTGGGAAGACCTTATTGATAAATACAAGCGCCTGATCTACTCAATCCCGATCAAGTACGGAGCCTCATCCGCCGATGCCGCGGACGTGTTTCAATCGGTATGTATTGAAGTAATGAACTGCCTGCCGCAATTGAAAAACGTGCAATCGCTGCGCTCATGGCTGATCACGGTCACGATCCGGCAGTCGTACCGCTGGAAGAAAAAGCAGTCCAGCCACATTGAGTTGGACGCCATGGAGCCGGACGTTGCCGAAGGGCTGGCTTCCACACCTCCGGTAGAGACTCTTTTTCAGCTTGAAGAAGAGCAGATCGTACGGGATGTGGTGGCCAAACTTGAACCACGCCACCGGGAATTGGTGCGGCTGCTTTTCTTTGAACAGCCGCCGCTGCCATACGCCGAAGTGGCGCGGCGCATGGGGCTTGCTACGGGGTCCATCGGGTTCATCCGCGGGCGCTGCCTGGAAAAATTGCGCAAGGCCCTGGTGGAGTATGGTTTCAACGGATAGTGAAGTGAGTGGGATGCGCAACAGCCTTTAGGCTGTTGCGCGTTTCATTCTTTTAGATCAAATCTGGAGATTCAAGGCGGCCTTAGCTCTCGCGTAGCAAACCCTCAGTTATCGCTGCAATGACGGCCAGCATCGCAGCACAAAAGGCAGTGTTAGAACGCACTTGCCTTGAGGCCACGAGGCGCTGTTTTAGATGTTTCGGTTGCGTCAATGGCAAGATTGTCGATGCAAAACAAATCGTCGGCGTGAGGAAAGACAACGCCGCTGGCAGAGTTTGTCCGGTAAATGTCCAGCACGACGTTCAGTTGAAGAATTTCCTGTTCCAGGCCCAGAGGGATCCCGTTTCTTTTGGCATCGGCCATTGCAGCTTTTAAATAAGTGATGTCCTTCTCTATTGCTGCTGCAGCTTCTAACCACTTTTGATTGTCATCCATGGTACCCTTGTCTCCAAACCAGTGAATTAGTTACTCAACGCCATTTCAACAAGTACACAGCCATCTCAACAGTACGGCGATTGGGCTTCCTTCCCGGTAAGGTAAACAAGCCACTTGTTTTCAACTACTTAAAGCAGTTCATGTTTCGGTTTTGATTCTTATGTTGCTACCTATAAGAGTAGAAACCGCCCCGGAAAATATAGACTGTGCAAGTTTTGGACTAGTAACTAAATAGATCGCCCTTCCGGGAGAAAATTGCGGACTTCTTTGGGGGCTATTCTATTTTGGATCTGCTCCGGATTTGTATCGACTCAAAGCGGGTTAGCAGCGACGAAATCGATGTACCCGCGCTGAGGATCGGCGCTGATCAGCTTGACGCGCAGCTTGTCTCCTACATCTTTCCCCTGGCCGTGGACCAGCAGGCCTTCCACGTGAGGTTGGAGTACCCGCACAAAAGTTCCCTTGGGCGTGGCGCCGGTTACGATGGCATCAAACACCTGGCCGATGCGGCTGCTCATGCTTACAGCGGCGATCCGCTTGGACATTCCACGCTCAACTTTACGCGCCGCGTCTTCTTTCACCGTGCAGTTGGTTGCGATGGCGGAAAGCTCATCATCGACGTATGGGCTTTTTTGCCTGCCCAGTACGGACTTGATCAGCCTCTGCGTGACGATATCAGCATAGCGGCGGTTGGGAGCGGTGGAGTGCGTGTAATCCTGCACGGCCAGCCCAAAGTGTCCGGGAGAAGGCTGTCCGGGGCGCTCCAGAACGTATTCGCCGGGGCCCATCAGCTTGATCACGGCCAGGGACAAATCGGCGAAGTGGTCGGGGTCGGCGGCTTTGCGCGTCTGCAAAAAATCATTGAGCGCCTTGGAGTCCGCTACCGCGGGAAGTTTACCGCCCTGCTGCGCAGCCAGCGCCACAATGCGGTCCCAGCGTTCCGGCGTCTTCACCACGCGCCGGATGGATGAAATCCCGGCTTCTTCCAGCGTGCGTGCGACTACTCCATTGGCGGCGATCATAAAGTCTTCAATCAACTCGGTGGCGCGGTTCTTCTCCTGCTTTTGCAGGTCAACAGTTTTGTCATTGAGGATTACCGGATGAACTTCCGCAGTCTCAATATTCAACGCGCCATGCCGATAGCGCTCATTCTTGAGCGCCTGAGCAACTTCATCCTGCAATTTGAGCTGCGCCTGTAGTTCTGGCGAAGCAACCACCTTGGCGGGGGCCGGGCCTGTCCCCTCCAGCCACGCTCCCACGCCGTTGTAAGCCAGTTGCGCCTTGTTGACGACTATTGCCGGATAGATCTGGTGCTTGCTTACCTCCCCGCTGCTGTTCACCACAAATTCCGTGACCACGCTCAGCTTGCCATCCACTTCAAGAAGTGACGTGGTACCGGTGGAGAGCTCTTCCGGGAGCATGGGAAAGTTGCGCACGCCGGTGTAAACCGTGCACGTTTCCTTGCCCGCATGCAGGTCGATAGGAGTGCCTTTGGGCACGAATGAATCCACATCGGCTATACCGACCAACACCCTGATGGTGCCGTCCGGGAGTTTTTCTGCGTACTCAATCTGGTCAAGGTCGCGCGAGGTGTCATTGTCAATGGACGACCACAGCAGCTTGCGCAGGTCCTGGACGTTTCCCGGCGCAGCCTGTGGCGGCTTGCTTTTGATTGCAGCCAATTGCTGCGCGACCGCCGGAGGAAACTCCGGCTCAAAACCATTTTGCAGCATCAATTGCTTTGCCGCTGCCTGAAGATCAAAGTGGGAGGGATGTGGGCTGTTCATAGATGAAAATGGAAGCACAAAAGCTTACCACGGCCAGCGGCTATGCATTTTGTTAGGCATCTACTTTGTTCGTGGCAGGCAAGAATAAAGGCTGCCGGATTCGGCAGCCTTTGTCTTGATGAAGTGTGTATTACCGCACAAAAGTTCCCACGAACGCGCTGCGCTTGTCGTGCAGTGTCCAGGAAGTGTTCAGGTCTTTGCCGCGATATTCGTCCGTCATGGCCACGGCGGGCATGGCGTGCGCGGTCTGCGTGAGCGGTTTGTAAAAAGTGTCTTCATTGCCGCAAAGGTGGTCTTTGTCTCCGATGGCGCGCGTTTCAACCGTAACGACATTGCCGGCCTGAAGGCGCGCGCGCGTGCTGTGCTCGCCCTGCGCTACTTCCATGTCGATAGGCGCGTCCACGACGCGAACCACATGGCGCAGAAGTTCGCCGCCCATCTCCTGGGCAAAGTTGATCAACGCCGCGCGTTGTTCCGGCGTGGCTTGGCGGTCCACCAGCAGCACGGATTTGGCGGGATAAGGCTTGCCGTAAGGATCGCCCAGGGTGGCTTGCGCCTTGATAGCGCCGACAATCGTCAGGCCATCGAGCGAGACGCCGTCCCACTTGCCTTCGCCAATGTGCCAGGAGACGATCGCCTCCTGTCCGGCGGTATTCATTTCGCCATTGGCAAAGCATTGGCCAACGTAAACGTCGGCGCTGCGGGTTTCAAGGTATTGGCCTTTGATCTGAGGCGTAAGGCTGGTTGGCGGCGCGTGCGGCTGAGCGCAAAACGCGGTAATTGAACAGAACAGCGTAAAAATGAGAGTAGATGCGAGCTTTCGATACATAAGGAAACTCCCAAACATATATCTATTGTAAGACGCTAGCACGGGACGAGGTAGAGATTTTCTCCAACAGCCAGCAAAACCTCACGTCAGAAAGATTGGTTAAAAATGTTCGGGAAACGTTTATTTGCTTCCCTAAACCACTGACATATTGTAGATTAGCCGCACTCCCCAAAGATTCATTAGAGTCGCGGACAAACGCGCAGAAAATAATTCCGTCGTTATGCCCGGTCGATACCGAAAGAGCTGAACAATGCTTCGAAAACTCGCTGCATCTGCGCTGTCTATCGTCTTGAGTGCCGCCATACTTATGGCACAAGAAACTGCTCCCGCTCCGCAAGATAACCCTAAGACTTCCCAACCAGACAGTGCGCCACAGAAAACGCCTGCTGCGGCCACCTCAATTTCGACGCCAGCACTCGCTGGGTTTGGAATTGAAGATGGAACTCCAGTCAAGCTGCGCTTAACTCGAAACTTGTCGTCGGCGACAGACAAAAAGGGAGACACAGTTGACTTTGAGGTCCTGGAGGATGTGAGTGTGCAAGGAGTGATTGTGTCGCCCCGAGGAGGGGTCGCATGGGCAACGATTACCGACGCCCAGCCCAAACGGCGCATGGGGCGCGGTGGCAAGTTGGACGTCAATATCGATACCCTCCGATTAAAAGATGGAGAAAAAATAGCCTTAAGAGCAGTGAAAGATAATAAAGGTGGTGGGCACGTCGGTGCGATGACAGGCGCTATGGTGGCAACGGGGATAGTCTTTTTCCCGGCCGCGCCACTGTTCCTCTTTATGCATGGCAAAGATATTGACATTCCCAAGGGAACCGAAATCACAGCTTATGTGGCTGGCAACATCTCTTTGGAGAAATCTAAGTTCGATTCACCTGCACAGCCAGGAACAAGCTCTCAAGGTTCGGTCCTGACATCGTCACAAACCGCGATATCTATCACATCGATACCGCCGGGGGCAGACCTGGAAGTGGATGGCAAATTTGTTGGTAACACGCCATCATCCGTGAGCTTGGCGTCTGGAGAGCATGCAATCAAAGTTACAAAAAAGGGTTACAAGGCCTGGGAGCGAAACTTAACCGCTTCGGGAGGCAGCGTTAATTTAAATGCTGAGCTAGAACAACAAGAATAGGCGTCCACAATTCCGATAACTAGCGGGATGGGGCGTAGGATCAGAGACTCGTAGAGAGCTGGGTCCTGCGCCCTTCTTCACGCGATTTCACTTGCTGGCTCCGCAGTGGCAGCCACGCTCGCCGGAACAGCAATTTCCCGGCTCGGCGAGTTTGCCGTCAGGCCCGATGCAAGTCTGCGTCATGGCGCACCAGAAAAGCCCATCGCCGGAGCGCGGAACTGTGGGATCAGGCGCGGACCAGATGTACTGGCTCTTCCAATGCAGCGCAGAGCACAGCCCCGCACGTTCTGTATTGAATCTTTCCGGTACGTTGCTCATGCTGCACCCCCTGCGGCCTGCGATCCGGCTGCGGCCAGAATGGCCCGCTTTACAGCTACCCGGGCCAGATGGATTTTGTGGGCGTTGTGTCCCAGGCTTTTGGCTTTGGCCACGGCGGCTTGGGCGGCCTGGTCTGCCGTGGCTTGCGTGACTGCTTTGCCCTGCAGCGCCTGCGCTGCTTCCACGGAAACCCATGGAATCGGCGCGACATGTCCCATCACGATGCGAGCGCTCTGCACTGTGCTGGCGTTCATGGTCAACGCGACAGCAGCAGTGGCATAAGGCCAGTCAAAGGCTTCTTTCTGGCGGACTTCATAGTGCGCGGCGCGAACTCCGGGAGCGGGCGGCACGATGACGTGCGAAATGAATTCATCTGGCTTGAGATCATGTTCGCGTTCTTGCTCTATTTTGGGAATGACAAAGAATTTTTCCACAGGAACTTCTCTCGCTCCGCGCGGCCCCACGATGCGGACCTTCGCGTTATAGGCAATCAGGACTGGCGCGACGGTTGATGGACTCACGAAAAGCGCTGGGCCGTCATTCCCGAGAATGGCGTGATAACGATTGTCGCCCTGAAGGACCAGCGACTTGCCGTCTTTCTGCGCGAGCAAACCGTGGCCAGCGCGGAAGTACCAGCAACGGGGACGTTGGCAAAGATTCCCGCCGATGGTGGCCACGTTGCGAATCTGCGGGCTGGCCGCGTCACCTGCCGCGGCGGCCAGCATGGGGAAATTATGTTGCGCCGTGGAAGCCTCGCTGATTCTATCCAGCGTAGCCAGTGCGCCCAGATGCAGCGCTCCACGGTCAGTGCTGATGGTATGCAGCCCTTCCACGGTCTTGATGTTCACCAGCCGCCTGGGCGTGGTGATCTCATCTTTCATCAGGGAAAGCAGGTCACTGCCGCCGGCCAGAATTTCCACCTCGCCCCAATTCTTGCCGAGCAAGGCGGTTACCTGGTCCGCAGTAGTGGGAGAGGCGTAATCAAACGGTCGCATTGCTGCCTCCTTTCGGGTTGAGCGCGTTCACTACGCGGTCAGGTGTGATGGGCATGAACGGAACGCGTACGCCAATGGCATTGGCCACGGCATTGCCGATTGCAGCCATGGGGCCTACTGTTGGCGGCTCGCCCAGGCCGATCGGCCCGCGCTCGTCATAGCCCTTGCCGGTCATCATGTGAACTACTAGTTCACCGACGTCGCCGATGCCTGCGAGGCGGTAGAAATCCATGTTGGGATTGAGCATGGTGCCAAGGTTGTTGTCCATGATTTTTTCTTCGTAGAGCGTAGTGGCGATGCCCATGATCATGGCGCCGTAAACCTGGCTCTCAGCCGTCTTGAGGCTGATGACGAGGCCGCAATCCTGCGCGCAGACCATTTTGTTCATTTTCACAATGCCCGTTTCTGTGTCGACCGATACGTCGGCCATCACAGCGCCGCCAACGCCGCTGGAGATCAGGTCGCCCGGGCCGGGATTTTTTCCGAGGGCCTGAATCGGTTGTGTGCCGAGCCGCGCGCATGCATCTTTCCAACTCATGCTGCGCGACGGGGCTGACTTTACGCGGATGCTTCCTCCAACGGCCTCCAGATCGCCGGGTTGAGCGTTTAGCGCCGGAGCGAGTTTGGCGAAAAGCTGTTCACGGGCATCAATGGCCGCACGTCGAGTTGAAGAACTTACGCCGCCAATCGTGGTGCTGCCGCCCGATCCGCCTGACTTGGGATATTGGTTGTCGCCAATCTTCAACTCCATCTGGTTCAGTTGCAGCCCCAGAGTGTCACCGGCCACGATGAGGATCGCTGTGCGCGTTCCCACGCCGAGATCCTGCGTGCCGATTTGGATTTCTACCGAGCCGGTTGGATAAATGGTGAGAGCGCAGTTGCTTTCGTGTCCGCGTCCGCCCCAGGTGTGGATCGCCAGTCCTAAGCCGCGTCTCTCGGTGCCCGAGCCTTGCCCGCGTGGATGCCAATTCTGCTTCCAGCCGATCAGGTCGGCGGCAATCATCAGCTCGTCGCGGTAGGTTTCGGCGCGATGGAAAGTGTCTTCCGGCGGCGCGGTAAGCGCGATGTTTTTCAGTATGAGTTGCAGGGGATCCATGCCGATTTTGGCGGCGCAGTCTTCAATGGCCGACATGGTAATGAGGCAGCCTTGCGGATGATTGGGCGCACGCCACGCGCGCGCCGGGCCGATATTGGTTGCCACGGCCGTGTGCTGCTTGCGCTGGTTAGGAATGTTTACAACGTATGGCATGGGTGGAGCGCCGCCACCGCCCGGACCGCCCGTGCCCCATGATTCGGATTGCCAGGCTGTGAGCGTGCCATCTTTTTTTGCTCCGACTTTTACTTTGGCAAATGCCGACGGGCGACAGCCTGCGACTTCCAGTTCAGCGTCGCGCTCCAGCATCACGCGTACCGGCTTGCCGCCGGCCTTCTTTGAAACCTGCGCGGTGTAAGCGCCCCAGCGATCGATTCCAAACTTGCTGCCAAAGCCTCCGCCGATGTGGTCCTGGTGCACATGGACGTTGCTTTCTGGAATCTTCAGCGCCTGCGCGAACTGGCCCGCAAGTCCGGAAACGTTTTGCGTGGAGATGTGGGAGAAGAGATGGTCGCTGTCTGTCCATTCGGCAATGGAGCCATGGCTTTCCAGGCAGCAGTGCGTGATCACGGGACAGCCATACACGCCTTCAGAAACAACTTCGGCTTCTTTGAAGCCAGCGTCGGGATCGCCTTTGACCTGCTCCGTCTCCTTCTTATAAGGCGAATCGTTGGGCTGCGGCTCTTTCACAGGAGCAGCCTGCAAGGCCTTGATGACGTCGTCGCTGACTTCGTTGTCTTTCAGCCGCTTCGCCATCTCTGGACTGACTTTGAAGGCAAGCCCGCGCTTTTGCACCGTGGCCACAACCTGATCGTCCGGCGCATCGTCATTCAACATCTGGAAGACATCGCGCTGGGTAAGCGGGCCGGTGCTCTCCGCTACATTCTTCGGTTCAGAAAAATCGTCAACGAAATGCGGCAGCGGTTGGTACTCAACTTTAATGGTGCGCGCGGCGTCGGCAGCGGTGGGTTCGTCAACAGCGGCGACGACCACAATGTCATCGCCGGCCCAGTGAATTTCACTGCCTTTATCCTGGATGATGTAAACGCCTTTGACCCCGGGCATTTTCTCAGCGGCGGCAGTATCAATGCTTACAACTTTGGCATGGGCATGCGGCGAGCGCACCACTTTGCCGTAAAGCATGCCAGGCCGATGAACGTCATAGGTGTACTTGGCGCGGCCTGAAACTTTATCCGGGCCATCGACGCGGGAGATGCGCTTGCCGATGAGCGTGCGCTTGTCGGCGGCGGGCCATCCATATTTAGTATTGTCGTCTGCCATGGATCAGGCTCCTTTCGTTTTCGCGGCCTGCAAAACGGCGGCGCGCATTCCGGCATAAGTTCCGCATCGACAGAAGTTTCCACCCAGACCGTGCTTGATCTGCTCCAGCGTCGGGTTGGGATGCTGGTCAAGAAATGCCTTGGTGGCGACAACGAAGCCCGGCGTGCAGAAGCCGCATTGCTGAGCGTCATTATCAATGAATGCCTGCTGAATGGGATGGAGATGGCCGGGCTCGCCCAGGCCTTCTACGGTGGTAATCTGCGCGCTTTGCGCATCGATGGCGAGCACCGAGCAGGCGTACACTGCTTTGCCATCCAGCAGCACGGTGCATGCGCCGCAGGTGCCGCGATCGCAAACGCGCTTGGCACCGGTAAGCTCAAACTGGTCGCGTAGCGCGTCCAGCAAGGTGACGCGGGGCTCAAGCTGCGCATTGAGCTTTTTGCCATTCACAGTTAGCGACACCGGAACTTTTCCGGGCCCCTGGACATGGGGCGCGTCATCAAGCGCGAGCGCGCTGACGTGGCTGACAAGCGGAACGGCCGCGGAGACGCCGGAGATTTTCAGAAAATCGCGCCGGGAAACTCCAGGGCTAGAAGATGGTTTGGATTTTTCTGTTTTGTCGCTTTTCTCGGCCTTTGCGGGCTTCTCAGGCAGATCGTCCACGGGATGCCTCCATGATTGCAGAACAAAGATTGCAGAACGAAATCAAAGCGCTACTCGAAACGTGAGAATTGTAACTCTGCGGGGCGGCGCGTGTCTTGTAAGGCAATTGCCAAAATTGCCATTGATTGCCAAAAATCGCTGATTGAAAGCAAACCTTGAACCACAGAGGACACGAAGGAAGGCAGAGGAAAGCGAGATCGGGGAAACCAAAATCCCACCACGGATACGCGGAGAAGGTCGGACATCGGGAACAAACGTGAACAGAACTGCAGCCGCAGATTTCGCAGATAAACGCAGATCGGAAACAATTCAGGGCAGAGTTGAGGCTAGCTCTTTCGTCCGATTGACGCCCGATGGCCCGACTTTTGTATGTACTGTTTTGGGAAATGTTAAGAGTCGATGAAAGGCATGGATAATCTGGAGCGGATTGCTCAAATCAAACTATACTGATGCCCGGAAAAGCTAAACATGAATCCAGCCAGTTTTTTTCTTTTACTCGTCGCCACACTGAGTTTTGGAATTGCACGTTCGCAGGAGGCTAGAACTCCAGTTTGTCCGCGCGATGACAAAGACTTCACCGCCATTCAGCAGCGTGCGGATGCCAATGATCCCGCGGCGCAAGCGGCATTGGCTAGCTGCTATGACCTTGGAATGCATGTGAAGCCGGATGGAAAAGAGTCGATTCGCTGGATCACCCGAGCGGCGAACCAGGGTTATGTTCCGGCTGAGTATGAGCTGGGCAGGATTTACCTTTATGGTCGCGGCATAAACATTGACTATCCGCAGGCGCTGGTATGGGAGAGCAAAGCGGCAGAGAAGGGCGATCCGCGCGCGCAGCGGGATTTGGCATTCATATATGAACGCGGCTTTGGTGTGGCTGCCGATCCGGCGAAAGCAGCCGAGTGGAACCAGAAAGCCGCAGCGCAGGGAAATGCGGAGGCTCAACTTCATCTGGCCAAGGCGCTCGACGAAGGCGAGGGCGTAAATAAGGATGCTAAAGAGGCGCGCAAGTGGTATGGCAAGGCGGCGCGGCAGGAGCAGCCCGCGGCGCAGTTGGAGCTGGCGAGACAATCTGCAGGCCAGGGCAATTGTCCCGTAGCGGTCCACTGGTATGAAGAAGCGGCTGGGCACGGCGAGACGCAGGCAATGTACGAACTCGGCAGACTTTACTTAGGTAAATGCGGCCCAGACAAAGATAAGGCGCTCACATGGTTCACGATTGGGGCACGGTTCGGATCAAGTGAGAGCAAAGCAGAAGCAGAGGGACTTGAGCACAAGCTCACTCCCGCACAGAAAAAGCATGCTGAGCTGGCGGCGGCAAAATGGGTCAAAGAACATCCCGGCAGCGACAAAGAAGAAGATGAAGAAGAGAAGCGCTAGATGGGCGCCTCGGCAATAGCTTAAAAGCCAACAAAAATGCACGTGTAACTGAAAGTTATCCACATATAATGGCGCTGTATGCCTGTGGATAATGCAGGGCGATTGCGATTTCAGGAAGCAGTTAGAAGATTGGCACAGCAAATGCCGACTAGACCGGAAATTAGGTTGGCTCGATATGCACTTTTCATAAGTATTTTGTCGGCGGCTTTCACAGCTTGGTACGCATGGGAACAGCGGCAAACACGTCTCGATGCCCTTAGCATTAACTCGAACACTTTGCACTTAACCCAACGGGCTTACATCAGTGTCAGCTCAAATATGGGTTCAGATAATCGGCCTCACGTGACGCTTCATGTGATGGGCAACAGCCCTGCTTATCGGGTGAACTTTGCTTTCAACTGCCGCTATGACAACTCCCAGAACCCTCTTGGAGGCCCACTCGTTGGCCCCGATATGCAGGTCTCGGTTATTCCTGGAACTCAGATTGACCGGACATGTGACATTCCAACGGATCCGCCAACAAAAGATAAAGAACTAGTGGTCAGAGGAGGCGTCGAATATGATGATATTTTCAAGCAACACCACAATGTCGATTTTTGTTTTTTTACTTGGATTCCCGTTACCACTAATAGTCTTTTATATACGTGCTCTAAATACAATACCTCCGATTGATCAAATCCGATGTAGCCCAAAACAACATAACCGAGTCATTGAAGAAGCTTTATACCGCCGCGTGAAGGCCACGATTGACGAATATGCCGACAGAGGCGAGCTTGGAGCCGAACCCATGATGGTGGATCGTGCCTTTAATAGCAGACGAGGTATCCTGAGAACTCCCTGATGCGGCACGGTCAGAACAAAAATTTTCGGGGTCCTTCGACTTGTCCTCGGTCGCAAGCTCCCTCTGACTTCGCTCAGGATGACAGAGATAAACATTTTTGACGGGATATCAATGCCTCGTGTTGTGATGTTATCTCTGAGACTCACTGAATTGAAACGCTCTACCGGCACGCGCAAACGTGTTTCCTGATACAAACCAGAAACAATAAAGAGGAGAGGCGCTAACCTCTCCTCTCAATTTGTGACAAGGTTCAATTTATTACTTGAACATCAGGCCGCAACATCAGTCAGAACCAGCCGCGTCCATTCGGATTCAATGCAGTCTCAGCGAACGCGCGTGTTGCCGCCGCGCTGTGAGTGGCAGCATTGTCATGGAACGGAACCACAACGTAATGAATTTCGCCGGCTTCCAAGTTGACGAAGTTGTGGTATGCCACGTAATCGACGCCGCCTTGAAGTCCTCCCAAAGTTGAGTGAATGCCAGGGGCGAGGAAAATCACAAACACAGTCCCAGCCGCAGGCGCGGGAATGGCCTTGCTCTTCAGCATGTCTGAAAGCTTCTGCTGAATGGTGAGGTCATTCACCTTGCTTTGGCTGAGATCGGTGAAGTCTTCGATTTGCGGCGCGGCGCGTAGCGTCTTGATGCTGTGCTGTTTTAACTCCGCGACTTGCGTGTTCCCGGTGGATGCCGTGACATCGAGCAGGGAAGCTTCACGGCCACGAACTTGCGCATCGCCCCAACCCGCGCCCAGAAAGATACTGACTTGCTGGGTGGAAGCCAGGACAGGGCCACCGTGGAAGGTTTTTGGTCCGGCCACGGAAAAGTCGACTGGAACAATCTGGGCTTTGCCGCCATCATCGTCAAAAGCAAAGTTGGGCTCCGCTGGGCGGTCCACCGAAGCCTTTTGTTGCGCGGCCAGGACGCAGGTCACCATGCCGCAAAGCAATAAAATCCCAAGCGCGAATTTTTTCATAAGCTCTCCTTATTGCGTTACGTTCAGGTTTACGTCGTCCAGGACGAATGATGTTTGCAGCGTGAAATCTTCAACGCCGGAGAAGAAGATCTGGATTGTCTGCCCCTTGAAGCTGAGCAGGTTAAACGATTTCTGCGAATATCCGGTGTTATGGTTCAGGTTGGAATAAGTAGCCAGGGTGGAAAGCACCGTGCCGGACGAATTCCGTACCTGCACCGTTAGAGTGTCGAATGCTGTGGTGGTGCTGGTTTCAGCGGTATCAATGTGCAGGAAGAACGTAAGCGTTGCCGCTGTCGCGGTCGACGGGATCGTCACCTGCTGGAGCACTGTGTCTGTGTGCGTTGTGCCGTAGCCATCCATCCATGCGTCCCAGCTTCCGCTATGAGGCGGTTCGCTGGTGGAGTTGTTAATCAC
>JBAVUZ010000460.1:0-2626 GCA_049697035.1 Candidatus Angelobacter sp.
ATGTAGGTGGTGCCGTACTTGGAATTGGGGGAGGGTCGTCGCGCAAAAATCAGATTCTTGAAGCCAGCTTGATAGAGTTGCCACAGTGATTCGTCGTTGGTTTCGAGTTGAGGAAGGTATCCGGAGAATTCGGAATTGCCCTCGGTAAATGCCGCTCGCAGCAGGCTGTTGAAGTCAGCTTCATTCTGGCGGATCGCATGGTCGAAGCCGGATTGAATTTCGTCGTATGCCGCAAGTGCAGCTTCGGGTGTTCCATCCACCGCGTTGACATAGTGAAATTCTTTGATTTGCCCGGGACCGAGCGTCACGTCGATCACAAGCATGCGTCCGAGTTCGAGGCGGCTTGGTTTGGGAGATATCCCCTGAACGGAAACAGCGGCGCTGTGCTGTGCCTGAAAAATCAGGGCTCCGCGCTCGGCGTCCCAATGGATGGAGTTGTCCGCCTCGCCGGGAGAATTAACGAACCAGGCGGTGGTCTTCTTGCTGACTGCCGCACGCATGTCGAACCCGAGTTGAATGGTTCTCGACGAGGTAGCCAAGTTCTGAACGCGGATGGATTGCGCGGCCGCCCGCCGTTTGGAAGGCATAAAAGTTTCTGTGGTGAATTTCAAGCCATCGACGCGAGACTCTCGGACGAAACGATGCGGGAACCACTGATATGCGACTGTGTCTCCGCCCGGCGCATACGAAAGCAAAAGGCGGCCGTTCAGAAACAGTTCACAGGTCAGAAGGAAGCCGGGACTCCACTGCATGTCGGGAATTCCGCAGCATGCAAACGGTGGCAAAGATAAAGCCGTCAGACCTGAGACTGACTTCGCCGCCTGCACGTATCCGTACTCGTTTTGAGTCGTGGGTGACTGGTAAAGATCTCGCCACGCGTGAGTAAGACGAGCGCCGGCAAGGTCGCTTACCGTTGGAATCGGCGGCAGATGTTTTCGAGTGGCTGCAGCGCTCAACGAGAATGGAATCTTAGGCAGAGCGGAAGCGGCAATTCCCGCTTGCAAAAATGACCTTCGGCTCCAGGGCGAGAATGGGGACTTCATCTCGGTTTGCTACCTTTCGCGGAACGCCAAAGAATACACCGCAATCGATCGAATCGCAACTGGATACTTTCGAAATAGTATATATCGTAAGCATAAATGATTGAATAAAGGTCAAAGTGGCCATTGGCCGGATGGTCAGTTGGATTTCTGTGTCGACTCAAATGTGCGTTCGACCGCCTGCAAGAGCGGCGTCAACTCAGAGTCCCAATAGTCCCACGTATGGTCGCCAGGGGTCTCGTGATATTTGTATCGGATTTTCTGCTTGGACAGGTGCGCGGCAAGCGCGCGATTTGTCTCCAGAAAAAAATCACTGGTGCCGCATGCCAGATAAAAATGTGGATCGTCTTGTGAGTTTTTCAAGAGCAAGAAAACATCATTGTCCCTGCGGGTAGCACTGCCTGCATTGCCAAAAACTTCCAGCAGTTTGGCTCGAAACGCTGGCCTGAGGTCATCGAGATTTTGTGCGGCATTGAAGGCGCCACTCAGGCTGCCGGCAAAGGCGAACAGCTGCGGATACTTGAGGGCAAGTTTCACGGCACCGTATCCGCCCATGGATAGTCCCGCGACGGCGCGCCCGTCCTTCTGCGGGATCGTTCGATATTTTCTGTCAATCTCAGAGATCAGATCCTTCGCGATGTAGTCCTCGAACTTATCAGAGGGATTGGTGGCGGAATTTGTGTACCAGGAGTCGTTGGCGTCTGGAGTCACGATCAAGAATGGATATGCGGCGGCGATGCGTTCCAGGCGGGTCTTCGTGTCCCAGTTCTTGTAGTCGCCGTAGAGGCCGTGGAGTAGATAAAGGACAGGCAATCTACGGCCGTTAGAGTAGTCGGGCGGAATGAGAATGAGGTAGTGCATGGTGCGGCCGAGAGATGCGCTACGAAAGACAGAATCCTCGACGCGAATTCTCTTGCTGTTTTGAGAGGCAGGAGGATTCTGCGCAAGGGCAATCTGCACGCCCAGCGTGAGGAGAAGGCAGACAATGATTGCGCGTGTGAACTTGACGTCAGCTTTCGACAGAGCGACCTCCCTCGTCTTCCGCAAGCGAAGTGATCTATTTGGGCAGCTCTAGAACAACGACTTTGGGGCGATAGATATTCATGTTGTCCATCGTTTTCTTGATGACCATCGAATTGCAGGCATAGGTCAAGACGATCTTGTCGGTGGAGAATTCGGTGTGTTCTTTGACCGCATAGCAGAACGTGTCTTTGTCGTATCCGGGACTCGCCGGTTTCATCTCGGGGAATTCGAAAATTGTCTGCGGCGCGGACCATGGACCGAGGGACGAATCCGCTTCTCGAATGACCGCGCGCGGAGAAGGGAACTCCGGGCCGGTGGACAATGCCACCCATTTTTGGATCGAAGGGTGGTAGCGCACCGACATCTCGCTGATAGGTTGGTCGATGACATGCATCGCATCAGAACCGGGCAAGCCCTGTGCCCACTGGCTGTTCTTCGTGAGATGGTCCCACGCGTTTGACAGTTCAGCAACTTTGTCACGCGCGACTCGAACCGCGGCCATATAGCCGTGGCCTTCGCCTTCACTTACCTGCGTGTACCAGATGAGTTCGTTACCGTCCGGC
>JBAVUZ010000461.1:0-12033 GCA_049697035.1 Candidatus Angelobacter sp.
GAAGTGTCCATGCGGAAATTCAGGTCCACTACCAAATCCATCTTTCCTTGAGGAGCGTGCTCGTGCCAGACGAAGTTCTGCAGTGGACTCGGCGGGACTTCATCTGCGATGGCGTTAGAATGCGTGCCCAGGTAATGCTTCAGGAAGTACTCATGGCCTTTGGCGCTGGAATGCAGCGCATTGGCCCTCCAGATAATCCATACGCGCGGCCAGTTTTCCGGTGCGTCGGGATCCTCAACCGCAAACCGCAGATGCCGGCTACGGATCTGCTGGAGCACCCAGTCCAGGATTTCTTCTTTGGTGCCTGCGCCTGATTGTTCCGCCCGCCGGACCACTTCAATGGGGTTAGCGTTGAATTGCGGGTAGAACGGGAGCCAGCCGAGGCGGACTGCATCGACTTGGAGCTCGAGCGTGTGCTGCTTAGCAAAAAATCCATCCTTAGGATGGTGATCTGGAATTTCCTTTTCGTAGTGCCACTGGTCGCTGTGCACGTAGTGGAACGAAGGGCCATTCTGCAGTCTGGGAGGGCGTATCCAGTCCAGCGCCATCGCCAGCGTAGTCCAGGAAGCCGCAGGCACCAGTTTCTCCTGGCCGGTGTAGTGATTCAATCCGCCGCCGTTGACTCCAACGCAACCGCATAGCACCAGCGATGTGATTCCGGAACGATAGATCAGATTGCTGTGATACCAGTGATTGACTCCGGATCCGACGATCACCGTGCACTTGCCTCGCGTTTTTTCCGCTGTCGTGGCAAATTCGCGCGCGAACTGCAGCACCGTATTCCGTCCAACTCCGGTGAATTTTTCCTGCCACGCCGGCGTGTGCGGCGATTCCGCATCATCGTAGCCGGAGGGGTAGCTACCCTCGAGGCCGCGGTCCACGCCAAAATGCGCCATCAGCAAATCAAAAACTGTGGTGACTGCCACACGTCCTTCGATGGTTTCAATGTATTTCACCGGCACGTTACGCTGGAAGCTCTGCGCATCACCAAAGTCCTGAAAGATTACAGGCAGCTCGGCGTCGCGTCCTTCCAGAAAGCTAAGGCGCGGGTCCAACTCGGTATCGTCCAGGCCGTCCTTTAACTCAAGGTTCCATTGTCCCTTCTCGCTTTGCCAGCGGAATCCGATCGAGCCTTTGGGCATGCGGGGCTCACCCGACCTCTGGTCGAAGATCAGCAGCTTCCAATCGCCGTTCTCGACCTGGCGGTAGCGGGCTAGCTGGTTGGCCCGGACGAAACGTCCTGCTTCGTAGCCTTCCTCTGTTTTGTTTAATGTCACCAGGAAGGGCGTATCAGAAAACCGCTTTAGGTAGTCGCAAAAATATGGGACCTGGCGGTCTGCATAAAATTCTTTGAGGATGACGTGGTTGACGGCCATCCAGAATGCGCCGTCCATGCCGGCGTGGACCGGGATCCACGAATCCGCGTGACGTGAAACCTCGCTGAAGTCAGGTGAAAGCACCACGAGCTTGGCGCCGTGATTGCGCGCTTCAATCGCAAAGTGCGCGTCCGGCGTCCTGGTCATGTTCAGATTGCTGCCTTGCACCACTATGTATTTGCTGTTGTACCAATCGGCGCTCTCAGCCACGTCGGTCTTCTCACCCCAGGTTTCAGGAGAAGCGGGAGGGAAGTCGGCGTAAAGATCGTAAAAACTGAGCAGAGCGCCGCCGAACAATTGCAGCAACCGTGAGCCTGCAGCGTAGCTGAGCATCGACATTGCTGGAATGGGTGAAAAACCGATTACGCGATCCGGTCCATACTTTTGCGCCGTATAGAGCATGGACGCGGCAATTATCTCGAGTGACTCATCCCAGGAGACACGGCGAAAGCCGCCTTTGCCCCTGGCGTTCTGATAGCTTTGGCGTCCAGCTTCATTCTCCACCACGGCCGTCCACGCCTGAACGGGATCCTCATGTTTGTCCCGTGCCTCTCGCCATAAATCAATGAGCGCGCCACGTGCATACGGATACTTGACGCGAAGAGGGCTGTAAAGGTACCAGGAGAAGCTGATGCCGCGTGGGCATCCACGCGGCTCATACTGCGGAAGCGTTGGCTCGAGCTCGGGATAATCTGTGGCCTGCATTTCCCATGTCACAATGCCGTCTTTGACGTGGATCATCCAGGAGCAACTGCCTGTGCAGTTGACTCCGTGCGTACTACGGACGACGGAATCGTGCTGCCAGCGGTTTCGGTAAAACTCTTCCCAAGCCCGTGCCTTGGGATCAATCAGGTCCTTGATCCAAGTCATTCTCTTACCTCTTCTCTCGCACACGCGCCACCAGGTTTCGGTGCACACCCCGCAGACGTTTTTTCCAAATAAAGCCATTTAAGACAAACAGTCCAAGACACCCTCCAAGGGAGACAAGACCGAATTCCACAGTCATCCCACGGTGCGGCTGGTTCTGCGCTGTTTGCTGGAAAAACGAGGTGAGATCCTGTTGTTCTGCCGGTGTCAACGGACGATTGTTATACAGGGGCGCTATGGTCACAAAGAAGAGCGTGTCCAGCACTGCTGACATTCCCTCGGGGCCAAGTTTTGTGTATTCGTCTGTTAGGTTCGGGCCCATCGTCCCGCCATTTGGAAATGGGATTCCGCTAACGCTGTGGCATGCCACGCATGGCGGCCCCCCGTTTGCGAAACGGATCCGCCCAACAAACAACTCTTCACCCCTCTGTGAGTTGCCACTTTCTACCGGTGTTTGAGCCGGCGATGGCGCCAGCGCCGGAGTCGGTGAAGCGGATGAGGTAGGCGAAGCGTCCGTCTTTTGCGGGGGCTGTTCTGTTTGCAGAGAAAAGAGGACGATGCCGGCGGACTGAACAGGCTTGAAGTGAAAATGGTCCGAAGCCTGGATTAGACGGGAGGAGGTCACCAGCAGCAGTGTGAGTGCTGAGAGCCGAGACCAGTTGCGTCCCCACATGGCTTCTCTTCACACCTCCTTATCAACGGTTCAGCTGCGTCTCTTCATGGCCAAAGGCAATTCTAGTCCACAAACATGTCAATTGTCGTCTGACGAGGTGGTTCTGTGTGGTTCTGTTTTGCGATTCCGTATCGAGAGCAGAAGCCCACGCGAACCAGCATTCAAATTCGCCTTCAGGAAAGAGCCTGTCACCGTCGCTGTACGATATTGAGAATCGGCTTCTTTAGCACGTCATCTTTACCTACGCTGCGGCGCCCGGCTCCCGCTCAAACGAATCATTGTCCGGGTCGGGAATTGAAGAAGGAGGATCACTGGAGGGGAATGAATCGGCAATGGTTTTGTCAAGCATCTTCTCTCGCACATCCCTCTCGTTCTGCTCGTCAATGATCCGATCTTCGGGATCACGAGCAACATCAGGCTGGTGCAGCATGGCTAGCTCCACGCGGCAAATTTGCACTGGATGAACCAGCCGGGTCCGCATCATGGTTCTCATATTGCCTCTGTCTAAGTTCGATGTCTGGGTTAAGATTCACAGCGGGGCCCGCTGCAACCATATCCGGGAGGAAAATACTGACGCAGGTTCCATGTCTCCCCGGATTGTTGGTGCTCCGCAAAGTAATGTGCCCTCCGTTCCTGAGTACGACAGCCTTTGCGATCCAGAGGCCAAGGCCGCGGCCTTTCTCGGTCTTTGTTGAATAAAAGGGCCCGAAAGCTTTCCTACACTGTTG
Source organism: Candidatus Angelobacter sp. (assembly GCA_049697035.1). Classification (GTDB taxonomy): domain Bacteria; phylum Acidobacteriota; class Terriglobia; order Terriglobales; family Acidobacteriaceae; genus Angelobacter. The sequence continues at coordinate 3,645 of JBAVUZ010000461.1, forward strand.
TGGATGCATACCGCAGCCATCATCGAAAACCGAGATGCGGAGTCCTGATCGAGATGGCATGTGCCAATCGTTTGAACGTGCGACACGTACCAGGATCTGGCCTGCACCAGACTCAAATGAGTTGGCAACAACATTGTCCAGGGCTTGCCGGATCTGGCTGGGACATGCGACGAACACGCCGTTCCATTTGAAGTTACGTTGAATCCGCGCCCGCTTTCCGGAAAATTGGGCGGTCAGCCGGATGAGCACATCATCCACCAGCCCGCAGGGGTCAATGGCGACTGGGAGTTCTGTTTGCTTGTAGAAACCAATCGCCAGGCTCGTTATGTGTGTCAGCCGGGAAAGCTCATCCTGCGCAATTGCGACAAGCTCCCGGGCTGAACGGGGAAGTGTCTCACGGCCAAGCAGGAACAAGGAGCTCGTCACGGCCGCGAGCGGATTGTTGATCTCATGTGCGACCATGGCTACCATCTGGCCGGCAGCCGCCAGCCGCTCGGTCTCAAGCACGACCTGCTCCGCCTGCATCTGGCTGGTAATGTCGAGTGACAGGCTCCCCACGAACTTGTGCGTCTGTTCGTCGACAAAGATAAACTTGGTTGTCAGCCAATAGAGTTCCTCGCCCCGAAATGTCACTTTATCTACAAACTGCATTGGGCCGCCCGTGGTTGCAAGGACCTGCTGGTCCTGGCTTTCCAATTTCATGCGCAACTCGGAAGTCCCGACCGCATTCCCATTGTCAATTCCGAGAAGGAGCCTCGCGTCAATGTTGTAATAAACGTATCGTCCAGTCTGATCTCGCAGGTATGCGCAGCCGGGCCTGTTCTCCAGGAACACCTGGAAGAGCTTCTGGGCATCACGAAGCCTCCGCTCCACGTCAATTCGGTCTTGTAGAGTGCGCTGTGTCTCCTCATGTGCTTTGTTGCGTGCTCGCGTCAGAACCACGATGCCAAGGGCGGCAGCAAGATAAGAAAGAAAGCCGACTGCGTCGCTCATGCCCGCAAATCCCCAGTGGTAACGCGGCGGAACAAAACAGAAATATGCAAGCGCAGCGCCCAGGGCGGTGGCAAGTAACGCTGGACGAACGCCCGCGTACAACCCGGTCACGGCCACGGACACCAAAAACGTAATGTAGGGCATCTGGTCGCCAAGCCAGGAGTCGAGAGAAAGCGCAGCACAAGCCCAAGCAGCACGGTGAGCACGGCCAGCCAGAATGGGCCAATTTGTATGTGGTCGCCCAATCGGAGAGCGCGATGTGGTTGGTCTGAGCCCATGAGAATCTCTTAAGGTGAAATGCTACTTACGAGGGCCTATCGCATCTTGTATCGTAGCACGAGATCGTGTACCTATTGCAAAAGCGAACTCCTAAAGTCTGTTTGACTCAACTACGTCGAGCGGGCGGAAATCCGGGCACTGTCGTCACCTGAGTAGCATGGGAAACAAGTGAGGCCACGGAGATGCGCATCCACTTGGGCGCATCTGGCATCCTTATCGCACCGGTTTCCTGTGGCCCACTTCGCCTTCCGTAGCCGTCTCGGGGCTGTGAAACAAATCCTTGATTGCCTGTTTCATGGCCTGTCCGTATACAACCGAAATTGACGTAGTGAGGGGAATGTTCTTGGGGCAAATCTGCACGCAATTTTGCGCGTAGGAACACTGATGAATGCCGCCATCTCCCATCATGGCGTGCAGTCGTTCAGTTTTTAACGACTTACCTGCCGGCTGTTCATTAAATAGGCGTACCTGGTTGATGATCGCGGCACCGACAAAGCGTGTTGCCTCTGTCACCTCCGGGCACACTTCTAAGCAGAGACAGCACGAAAAGCAGCGAGACATTTGGTACATCTTCTCCTGCGTTTCCGGTTCGACGCGCAGCCCCGGCCCCAAATCATAGGTGCCGTCGAGTGGCACCCATGCCTTCACCAGCTTGAGGTTTTCGAATAAAACACCGCGGTCCACGGCCAAGTCGCGAATCACAGGGAATCGCGATAGCGGCTCCAGTCGGATGGGGTGTTCGAGCTTGCGCACCAAAGCGGAACACGCCATGGCCGAACGGCCGTTGATCAGCATGGCGCATGCGCCGCATGCCTCCTCCAGACAGTTAGAGTCGTAGGTTATGGGAGTTGTCGCCTTACCGAAGCGATCTATTGGGTTTGCGGCTATGGCCATCAACCCAGAAATAACGTTCATGCTCGGCCGCAAGGGTAAGTCGAATTCTTCCCAGTTCGACTGCGATTCCGGCGTGGGCTGCCTTTTGATGATGAACCGGACAGTCTTATTAGCCATGGCGTGCTCCTCGTACGGTTACTGTACAACCCCGACCGAAATCCCGCCGACATGGCGAAGAATGTGCTCCACCGCGGGGCTTTCGTGATCGACTCCAGAATCCCGTGGCTCTCATTTCCGTGCGCCTATTCACAAGCTGATTCCATTTCGGCTCTAAAGTGCGATTCGCACAATAGTTGTTATGTACTTTCAAAGAGAACATTCGTACTAGTGCCTTTTGTTATCGAAATCTGCACACTGCAAAATTCTCAGTCGTAGCAGGTCGCCCAACCCGCAGCCATTCTCGACTCGGATTGTCCGCTTTTGAACGGAAGAGAGTTCCATCAAATGGCAAGATAATCCCAAGGGAATATTTTCTATCAATCAGGAGTTGTCATGGCTCATTACAGTCTGCTTCGTGATTACCGCTTCGCCAGTGCCGTGGACGACATCCGCGGCGCTAACCTGTACGACTTCTCAGGCGAACAAATTGGCACCATGGATGATATTGTGTTCGACCACTTAACCGGTGATACCCGTTACGTGGTCGTGGACATAGGTCAACATAAGGTGCTCCTGCCTTCGGGAAAGGTGTATCGAAGCTTTAAGGAAGATGGCTTTGAAACGGATCTCAACAAAACGGAAGCGCTAGCGCTGCCGGCGTTCGATGAAACGATGCTGGAGTCGGAGGAGCAATGGACGGAGCACGAGAAGGCGCACCTGGACGCATGGCACAAACGCGCAGAACAAACCGAGAAGGAATACGAGATGAGCTACAGCGACGATCCCGTGGAACATCGCAAGGGATCAGACCATTTTATTACGCCTGGACCATCAGACATGCCACCAGAACCTGCGAACACCGAACGCAAGCGAGTCATCAGCAGCGCGGATGTTACGCCGCAGCGAATACGGGATAAATTCAGCGGACCATCGCACCCCATGTTTCTGGCAACCACAGGAGAAGCATCCTCGCGGACGACTATGTCGATCTCACATACGGCGAACACGGGTTATCACGATTTGAGCCCAAGGTGGATCGCCTTCCAGGACAATGTGAAACGGCACATTGATCACATACGAGGCGATTGCCCAGCATGCTCGGCACGCAAAGCAGCTTAGGCCAGGGTTTTGGGTTATGAGCCGACAACCCGATCGTCCATGAACTCTCAAACAAGGTATACAGCTTCGTGTATCGTAAAGCGATATAATGGTTGACGCAGCAATTGTTTGCTGGTTGGCTTAGTCATGCCCTCGGAAGGAGAATCGGCAATAATTAATCGTGGCGATAACGCATTAATCGGGGCCCACCCGAATATTTCTGATAGGAGGAACAACGTGAAAACACTATTTAGTTGTCTCGCAGTTCTACTCATGCTTGCTGCCGTCAGTTTTGCGGCACCGAAAGAAAGAACGTTCTCAGGTGAGATCATGGACAGCGCGTGCGCCAAAGCGGGTTCGCATGACGCGATGATGAAAAAAGCCGGCCTCAAAACCGCCAAAGAGTGCACCGAGGCCTGCGTGAAGAACGGTAGCAAGTATGTTCTGTTCAACAAAGCCACAAAAAAGACGTATGAACTGGATGATCAGACCAAACCCCAGCAGTTTGCCGGTGACAAAGTAAAGGTAAAAGGTACGCTGGATACCGCTACCAACACGATTCATGTCGTGGATATCCAGGCGGCAAATGAGGCCAAATCCAAAAAGTCGACATCAGGGACGTAACCAGCGATCCACCTCCGAGTGTCTGCTGTCTTGGTACCGGTTGGGGCCAGCCAGCCTGGCCCCGGTTGGCTTCTGAAAGGAGACCATGCGGCCCCGGATACTTTGGACACTTTTCCTGCTTGTTGCGCTCTTGATTGCGCTCATCACGGTGTTTCTGGCGCGCTTTAGTCTGACGGCTGTTGAAGAGCCGGGACGTCTTGAAACCTCGCTCGCCGATTGGGGCAAACATTTCCTTATCAGGCGAGCAAGCCGCAAAGGAATCTCTGCACCGCCGAAAGAGAAAAGGGCGAGCATCGCAGAAGGCGACATGCTTTATGGAATAGATTGTTCGATGTGTCACGGCCGAGATGGCCACGGACGGACTGATATTGGCCGCTGGATGTACCCTCGAGCTGCTGACTTGACCTCGCCGGAAGTCCAGACCTACTCCGACCGAGAACTATTTTGGATACTTAAGAACGGCATTCGCCTCAGTGGCATGCCGGCTTTCGGAAAAGTGGAAACCGATGAGCACATCTGGAATCTGGTCGATTATCTGCGCACTATTTCACAGCAGTCACAAAGAAAGAGCAGTGAAATAATCAGATGGAGACGCACGTTTCAGCAGAGTGCTCTTGGAAGGCACTCTTGTGAGCGAACAGCATTCAGTGTCCCGATCACCGCTCGTGGTTTGCACTGGAGCACGGCCGAGCGCTAGATGGACCCGGCGATACACCCACAACCGTGTCTCGAGTTCGCGTACGCAACGGCCAGATTGAAGTGCGTAAACCACTCCGCAAACGACAGTGCCAGCGCCAACAACGGGAAGCTAGAAGTTATCGAAATCTGCATGAAAGGAACTGGCCATGATTCACCTGAAGCGCGCGTATGACCCCGCCAGCAGTACCGACGGTACCCGGTTGCTCATCGAACGTCTCTGGCCAAGAGGAGTGAAGAAAACTTCACTTAAAATCAAAAGTTGGATTAAAGATGTGGCCCCAAGCACGGAACTGCGGAAATGGTTCAGTCACGATCCTGCCAAGTGGAAAAAGTTCCGCAGCCTTTACTTTGACGAACTGAAAGCCAATCCCGATGCCTGGCAGCCGATCGTAGACGCCGCTCGTCATGGGACGGTAACACTGATCTACAGCTCGCATGACACCGAACACAACAACGCTATGGCGCTACAAGAATTCTTGGAGAGGCGCCTCCACAAGAAAGAGACTGCCCGCAAACGGGCAGCATAGGATGACTTATTCCTCCACCTTCGGTGGCTCCTCGCGAGTTGCAGACGCTTAGTCGTCGATGGCCAGAGATCCGCCGCACTTACAAAACCAATGCTGCTCTAACGGAGCGGCACAAATCATCGATTCTTTGAACGGAGGAACACAATGCCGAAGCTTAACAGTAATAGAGTGTTGAAACACCCGGGATCGCCTAAAAGCGATGAAAGACTATTCGAGAGCAAAGTCAATGTGCCGGAAAACAACCGTCGCGCACTGATTGATCTGCTGAATGACCGTCTCGCGGACACGATTGACATGCAGACGCAGGCGAAATTTGCTCACTGGAACGTTAAAGGTGAGGATTTCTATCAATTGCATCTGCTGTTCGATTCCATAGCAGAGCACGTGGAGGACGCGGTTGATTTGGTCGCCGAGCGTGTCACTGCCCTTGGCGGACGGGCGAATGGCACTGCTCGACAAGTTGCAGCCAACTCCAGCATTAAGGAATACGATTTGAATGTAATGCACGGCATGGATCACGTCCGCGCTTTGCTGGACCGGCTTTCCGATGTTGCGAACGCCGCGCGCCAAGCGATCAAGCAGTGCGCCTCTTTGGGAGATGATGCCACGGCGGACATGTTCACCGAGATCGTTCGCGCAGCCGATAAAGACATTTACTTTCTACAATCGCATTTGCAGGGAGGAATTACAACTTACGGGCGTTGAAAGGCGCGTACTGGTTCAGGAGGTAGGGAATATGAAGGCAGCGCATCCTACTACTGATCCGAACGAAAGCCGCGCGAAAAGAATGAACGCTAGATACGGTCGTAGAAGTATGAATCGAGGTTTCTGGCGCCTTGCCATTTCCTGGCGAACGATGACTGGAGTGCCGAGAATGCCAGACATCGCGTAAGGAAGATGCAGGAAAACGCCACCTCGGAGAACGTTTCGCTATGGACCCTTCTGCCCCTGATCCTTCCTTGGACGATTCACCTCTGGACCCGATTTCACGTGACGGATGCTCCGGTAAGCCAACTTTTTTACTGGGATATTAATATGCGGACACCTGTGATCGGTGGGAATTGGAAGATGCACAAGGACCACGCCGGAACCACGTCCTTCTTCGAGAGCTTCCGGCCATTGGTCGAGTGCTCCAGACATCGGGAGATCGTTATCTGCCCGTCGTTCCTCGACCTTGATCGCGCCGTCACAGCTACCCGCGGAACGAGGATACAGGTTGGCGCACAGAATCTCTTCTGGGAGAAGGAAGGCGCTTTTACCGGTGAAGTCTCCGGCCCGATGATCAAGGCGGCCGGCTGTTCACACGTGATCGTGGGACACAGCGAGAGGCGCCGGTATTTTGGCGAAACAAACGAGAGCGTGTTGAAGAAGACCGTGGCAGCGCTCGGCGCCGGACTCATCCCGATCGTCTGCGTTGGAGAGCGCAAAAAGGAGAACGCGGAAGCGGTGCTGATGGAACAGTTTCGGGACGGTATTAGGCCACTTGCGGATGGGCAGTTCGCGAGAATCGTAATCGCCTATGAACCTGTCTGGGCGATCGGCGCCGGCGAGACCGCCGCGCCAGAGACGGCCGCCGATGCTCACCGCTTCATCCGCGCTCAGGCGAAGGACAGTTTTGGAACAGAAGCCGCGAACAGCGTCCGCATCCTTTACGGCGGCAGCGTCAAGCCTGGCAACGCGAAGAGTCTTATGGCGCAACCTGAAATCGACGGATTTCTGGTAGGTGAAGCCAGTCTCGATCCGATCAGCTTCGCCTCGATAGTGAATCTTTGAACGTTGAGCCGCAGAAGCAACGGGATAGGGAGCTTTTTTCATTTCTTTGAGATAAGGATGAGACGCGACGACGCTCGTTGGGCTGGTTCGAAGAATCCTGGGCTTGCTCATGACTCGCCGCATTATGCTTATTTATTGCGTAGGATTCCGCCATTACAAAGCGCGTTTGAATTAATTTGGGTATTGCTCTCCGGATGGAGAATACTTACACCCTCCCGGCTGCCGACTATCACCTGGGAGCTCAACCCAAGGAACAAACCGTTTTCCACGACTCCGACCGCTCGATCCAACTGCTGCTGCAGATGCACTGGATCCTCCATCACACCAAAGGCGCAGTCAAGGATGTAGTGGCCACCATCGCTGATGAATGGCTGGTCATCGGGTCCTAATCGTAGGGTGAGACCGGCGCCCAGGGTCCGCAAGCTCTTTGCTGTTGCCTGCCAGCCGAATGGCACGACTTCTATGGGAACGGAGGCCCGGATGCCGAGGCGGTCCACGAGCTTGCTATCGTCGACAATGATGATCAGGCGCTCGGCGGCGGTGGCGACGATCTTTTCGCGCAAGAGTGCCCCGCCGCGGCCCTTGATAAGATTAAGAGTTCCAATTTCGACCTCGTCGGCACCGTCGATGGCCACGTCGATGTGATCGTGCTCCGCAAGCGTGGATACTGGAATTCCCTCACTCCGGGCCTGTTGAGCAATCTTCTCCGACGTAGGGATGCCAATTACATTAAGACCGTCAGCCACTCGTTGAGCGATGATACTCACGGCGAACGAGGCGGTAGAGCCTGTACCCAAACCTACGATCATTCCATTGCTTATCAAAGTTACCGCGGCTTGTGCAGCAGCTCTTTTCAAGCGATCGAGTTCAGAGGTGGGAGACATCATCTCTGCGTCGCACGCCAGACCCAGACTTTTCTCAAGTGTAACCGATCGCGTAAGGGGCAAATGATTAGGCACATCTATGCAACCTCCAGATGGCGATTTCACAAGAATCGAAATAGGTTCTCGCATCTCGAGTTCGCGGAACGAAGCAGCAGGAGCGGGATCGGCACAAGCTTTAACCCTCCTGTATCCGTCTCTCGACTCCTTATTTATTCGCTTGTGCCTGACTTCTGGAAATAGTCCGTTCGTACTCGTAATAGAAACAACCATCATGCGAGCGAGAGCCCACCATTCTGACCTACCTGCCGCGCACTCGCCAGGCCAGGGATAGTCCGCACGGTCACCGCGTCTCCACGGACAGACGCCGTTCGTGGGGCAACGGCCGTTGGACACCCTTCCTCATTTTCCCAGCGACGACGGGCCTGACGGGTCAGACGTACTGACTTGGTGGGCAACAAGCGAGCCCATCTCAAAGATGTTCACCCACTCCCGGTAACGACGACCGATTTCCGCCACAGC
>JBAVUZ010000462.1:0-3988 GCA_049697035.1 Candidatus Angelobacter sp.
ATCAGGAGCTGAGAAATGTTTGCAAGGGAAATAACTCTTCAGCGGTTTGGAGCGAAGCGACTTAAAAAAAGGATTGAGGGCGAGCCCGACTTGCGCGGCGAGCCCAACGCATCAGGAGCTGAGAAATGTTTGCAAGGGAAATAACTCTTCAGCGGTTTGGAGCGAAGCGACAAAAGAAAAAGACGGCCTGCGCAAGCAGGCCGTCGAGGTTTGAGGGGTAGAGGAACGCTCCGTTTAGTGATTGTCGTCGTCGCGGACCGCGATCATCGAGTAAGTTCCAGCGTTGAAGAACACCAGGCCGCGTGCGCGGATGGTGGCTCCAGCCACAGGAGTTGTCTTAAGAGTTGCGCCGTTGGCAAACGTTACCGCCACGCTGGTTGCGCCGCTCAAGGTACCGAAGGCGGACGTCGGACTGATGGTGATGGTGAAGCCTGAAGTAGTTGGCGCCGGCGAAGCCGCAACCGTACCGATCAGGGCCTGCTCGCGCAGTTTGACCTTGGTGGCAAGAAGCGGCGTGACACTGGTGCTGGAATCAGCTTCAATGCGCTGGCCTTTGCCAATGTGGGTTGCGTCAAACGCGGGAGCCGTGATGTTCAGCTTGTCTGAACGTACGCTGTAAACCGTGCTGGAATTGACGCCGACCGGGACCGTAACTGGAGAGTTGGAAGTGCCGGTGGAATCCATCTGATGGATGACTGTGATCGTGGCAAGCGGGTTGTCCAGTGCGGAGATCAGGCCTTCGACCTCTTCGCCGTTCTGGCTGCTTTCACGCTCGACCTTGGTCGCCAGCTTGGTGCCATCGCTCTTGGTGATAGCGTCAACTTCAACAATGTCGCCGACTTTCAGATCAGACAGTTGCGTAATGCCATCTTTAAATCTGGTGTTCGCGTCGGTGGCAAACGTGATGTCCGTTGAGTTGGTCGTGATGGTGAAATTTGGAGCGCTGATGGATTTCACGCTGCCGTGAACGTCGTCCATTTCGCCGTCGTTGTGGTCTTCATTGCCTTCATTGCCGGCTGGCGGCGTGGCAGCTGAAGTCACAGTGAAAGTGGGGGTGATGGTGGCTGAAGTGATCGGCGTTCCGTTGAGTACCACGGAGGCTGCCAGATCAAGATCAAAGTTCAGGAACAGGGGCGTGGACGTAACGGTGATATTAGCGAAAGTCACGGACACCGTGCCGCTGGAAATGTTGGCTTGAACTTTTGTAGGCACGCCGGCATTGAGCACCACAACTTCGGCGCCGGTCACGGTGATGGTGGCTCCGTTGTAGGTGCCGGGCGGCAGGTTGGCCAGGGTTAACGGCTCGAAAGTGGCGGCTTCATGTGAAAACTCGACTTCAGCCGGTTTTGCCAGCAAATTCGCTGTGGTGGCAGTTGGGCTTACGCCGGTAAGGGTGATAGAGCTGATGTTGAGCTCAAACTTTGCAATCTGATCATTGACGGCGTCGCCGGTCTGAACCACGACTTGTCCCGCCCCGGTGGAAACCTGGGTGGTGGAATTACCGCCTCCGCAACCTGTCAGCAACAAAGCAAACACCACGCATAGCAGTGTGAACAAATAAACCCGTTTCATTGGGCCTCCAAGAAATGAAATGTCTGAGGATTCGATCGAGTGGCGTTGTGTTAGTAGAGTACTACGAACATCGTCCTGATAGCGGAGCGACTCCGTCTTGTCATCGCTCCCATGTACATGCCCCGGTATTCGCCAAGACAACGGACTTCCGGTGCGCTGATGCGCCGCAAAATGCGCGGCAAGAGCGGCAGAGTTCGAAGCTTGGGGAAAGCTTTTCAGGGCTGTACCTTTTTTCCTTTCAGTGGCGAAGTAGCACAGGGGAATCTATGCTGACTTGCGATTGATAATGCAGTCCTAGGGCCAATCAGAGTAGCCGGATAAGTCTTTTGTTTTCAGTCGATAGATGAGGCTTGGCGGGCTTTATTGGGTCAGTCTGACCCAAAGGGTGTGTAACGCCGATACAGTTGTTGGGACTGGAATTTCTTTAGCTTTACTCTGCTTTGTTCTTCCAACTCGGCAAGCCCACTTTGTTCCCCGAGTGAAGCGTCAGATTCCCGGCGCGCAAATTCATGGTGATTGACTGGCGGATACGCTGGATCGGGCCCGCCGCCTGATTGTAGAGTGCCCGCGCCAGCCGGTTTCTCTCCACCGGCTTTCCCGCGTTTTTCAGGTAAGCCACAATCGGATCGAGCATTTGATTGCGCAGAACGAACCGGAGTTCCGGGTTAACGTCATTCACAATCTCCTGCCATCGGTTCTGTGGAAAGCCCATCGCCTTCAGGGCTATCCGGCAGTGCTCCACCTCCTGGAGCGCATTGCAAAGCCTAAGTAGAAGTGGGCCCACGCTGGCCGCTGCGCTTGCGTTGCCGATACTAGGTGCTGGACTCTGGGGTTTTTTGTTTATCATGTACTTTCTTACAGGGCCGAGCGTAATACGCCAAAGCTTGAGCCGGGAACGGCAAGCCGGTACAGCAATCCGGCTTCAATCCGGAATTGCTCATAGTTGACCATGATGTTTTCCGCTACGGGCCGCCAGCCCTCCGGGCTGTCAAAAGACTCCGGCACGGCCGTACAAAGGTTGCGCATGTGGGCCGCTTTCAGCTTTACGCGATCCACCGCTCTTTGAATTCTCCTGTCAGGAGGCCGATAAAAGCAGAGGGCGTCCAGGACTTCATCCACGTTGTGCAGTACAAGCCGGACACCTTCTCTAAATTCCGCCTCATCACGGCATTCCAATAGTTCCAAATGATAGACCCTCACCACCAGATCATCCAGCGGCATGTCGCGAGCTATCGTCAAGGCTGTCATACGATCTTGACCTCGCCCGTGCCCAAGCTCGCTTCAATTCTGGCGAAGGCCGCTTCTATTTTCAGCAGGTCTTGCTCGGTCATCTCCCGTTCGCCCCAGGGCGAGAGGATGACGACGATCCATGAGACGACCGCCAAAATATTGGCGATTTGGCTAATTTCACGTACTTGCGCCGCAAGCGCAGGAGGGTAATGGCCAGCCATCGCTCTTGTTGCACCTTCAACCAAGTACAGGAGGCCGAGAGTAGCGGTTACTCCGGCCAGCAGCCGCGACCAGTAGAGTCCCAGGTAGCGTGAGTAAGCAGCGATAAAGATGAAAACCACTCCACCCGCGAGGTAGGCGCCAACCTCAATCCTTTTTTCGTTAACAACAGATGGTAGTGGCCATTCGACGGCGAAGATGACCACGGCCCCAAGGGCAGCAAGCAGCCAAGCGAGAGCTTTTTCCCTTTGTGGCAGGTTGAGTCCCGGCAGTACCTGTCGCCCGCATTCGATGAGAGTCAAAAATGCCAGAATTGAGTTGATGTAACCGCTTGTATAGAAAGCATAATAATATGCCCGATAGCTGAACCAGAACGCGATTGCGAAAAGCATCAGATCCCCTGCGGTGGAAGCAAAAACAAACACTGAAAACCAGCGCAGTCGATTAAAGAAACGCTTCTTCAACATGCAGAGGCAAAGAACGACCTCGCCAGCGATCAGTGTTACCCACATCGCCAGATCTATTGTGCTTAGATAATTTTTCATGGAACCAGCAGAGCACTTTCCTTTCTGCAGTCCCAAGCGGTCCGCAGTTTTATTTTGGTATGCAGGGTACATCAGGCAAGCAGGGCGGGATGGGGCTGGTTGACCGTGTCACCATTCCGAATGCCGTTCCCAGCGCCGCGACCAAAATTCCCACCATGATCTTCGCTCTCATGTGCCTCTCCAGTGCCGCAGTAGCGGCTTGGCACGGATTCTAAGCGAAGATCAGCCCCGCAAGGCCCTCAAAATGCCCATCCTGTATGCCACAATCTGAGGCCAATTTGGGAAAGGGCCAGAAATAATTATTACTTTCAGAAAATTAGCTCTCCAGATTGAGGAGAGCCGCTATTTTTGCGGGGAAAGCCGTTTTTTCAATGTGCAGGAATCAGGCCTAAGCTATTGAAAGAGTTGGAAATATCCGTATT
>JBAVUZ010000463.1:0-1853 GCA_049697035.1 Candidatus Angelobacter sp.
GAGAGAACGCCGGGTAAGTCCTGCTTGCGAACATTGAGCATCAGTCCGACACGTCCCTGGGCATAAATGGCGCCGGAGAGCATCAGGGCAAGATTCTCAATCTTCCGGCGCTTCTCGTCGCTGGCCCATGCAGTTTTGTTGGCGATGAGTTGCGTGCTGGACTCCATAATGGTTTCGATGATGCGCAGGCGGTTGGCGCGGAGTGAACTGCCGGTTTCCGTGATTTCAACGATTGCGTCGGCCAGCGTGGGAGGCTTTACTTCCGTCGCGCCCCAGGAAAATTCAACCTTAACCGGGACATTGCGTCCGGCAAAGAAATTGCGCGTTACGTTCACCAGTTCGGTGGCGATAATCTTTCCCGCCAGGTCTTCTGCTTTCTTGAAAGCTGAATCTTCCGGCACGGCAAGCACCCATCGGACCTTACCTAGTCCCTGCTTGGCGTAGGTCAGCTCCGCGGCGGTCCGTAACTCCAGGCCGCTTTCCACCACCCAGTCTTTGCCGGTAAGGCCGCAATCCAGCGCGCCGTGGTCAACATAGCGCGCCATTTCCTGGGCGCGGATCAGCATACACTCAATTTCGGCGTCGTCAGTGGCCGCAAAATACGAACGGCTGCTGGTGTAAACGTTTAAGCCGGCGCGCTTGAACAAGGCGATGGTTGATTCCTGCAGGCTTCCCTTGGGCAATCCGACGCGCAGCTTCATCGCGACGCCTCCGCGACTTTGATTGCAATCGGCTCAGTGAAACATGATTTTGTACCGGTATGGCAGACCAGACCATCGCCTTCCACGTGCACGCGGAACAACACAGTGTCGCGGTCACAATCAGTCAACGCAGAGATCACCCGCAGCCGGTTGCCGGAGGTCTCGCCTTTCATCCAGAGCTTTTGCCGGGTGCGGGAATAAAACGTCACATAGCCGGTTTCCACCGTTCGCGCGTAGGCTTCAGGGTTCATAAATCCCACCATCAGCACGTCGCCCGTGGAGTATTCCTGCACAATGGCGGGAGCCAAGCCATCCATTTTGTCAAAATCAATCTGCATATGTCCTCACAAAGTATTGCTTTAAGCGGCAAAACAAAAAGCCCGCCGATTTATTGAGCCGGCGGGCCTGATCTTTATAAGTGCTCTGTATCTAACTCTTACAGGCCTCCGCCGACACGTTCGCCGCGTAATGGTGGGGATGATGGCGGTGTGCGAAGGAAACCATGAGCGATTATGCTAGCGAACCGGACTTAGATATGTCAATCGCAAAAGTATTCGCGAGCGACTAACCGCGAGGGCTATTCCGTGTATCCTCGGACCCGCCGTCCTTCAAGCACAAGACCAATAGCGGCAATCAATTCGTGAGGAGCGTCGCTTAAAATAAAGTCCGCGCCGGGAATCTCAGGCGAATGGAAACACATTTCCAGAATCGGCAGGCCGGGATAGTAATGGTTCACGGCGTGGGCGATCTTTCGCTTTTCCACACCGCGGAAACCGTGGCAAATAAGGGCCAAGTCCACTTTTTCACTGGTTTTACCCAGGGCTTCAACCTGCGCTAAAGTCAGCGCTGAGCAAACAATGAATCCTTTATGTTCCAACAGCAATTGCCGAGTTGTATTGAGGACTTCACTGGAAGAAACAGACAGAATTTTGGCCATGAATATTGGGATCAAGTGTGCTGATTTTTTCGGATTATACCCCAGCGTTTGATTTTGAACAGCCCGGGCCACGGAATTTCGCAGAAATAAAATGGCAGTGACTCTGGATGCCACATGTCATTGGTACAGGGGGCCTTGTCACAATTATTGGAAATCTTTTAATATCTACAACGATTCCGAAAGCGTTGGATCGAATTCCACCCAAGGACGCATTG
>JBAVUZ010000464.1:0-1901 GCA_049697035.1 Candidatus Angelobacter sp.
TGGTCGTAATGAACGATCGCGGCATGCAGGCGCTGCTTACGAATAAGTTCAAGCTTGGCGCCGATGCGTCTGTGGCAGCGGGCCCGGTGGGAAGGCACACTGAAGGCTCAACCGACTGGAAGCTTCGAGCTGAAGTCCTAACTTACTCCCGTGCGCGCGGTCTTTTTGCCGGCATAAGTTTCAATGGCGCGGTGATCAAACAGGATGAAGACGCCACCGGGGAACTTTACGGCCGCCAAGTGGATTTCAAGACCATTCTTACGGGATCGGTTCAACCGCCGCAGTCAGCGGAAAAATTCATTGCCGCAGTGAAACGGGCCGCAGGGACAGATGTCACTCCTTTAAGCAGCCCAGTACCCTCGACTCCGCCTCCCAGCTCGCGACCATCGTCACCGGTAAATCCGCCGGCTGCTATGCCGACACCGACGCCAGAGCCGACTCCGGCAACCGAAACCGCTCCAGCCACGGAAACAACACCGAGTCCCACTCCAACGCCAACACCGCCGGTGCGCATGTAATCCGGCAATTTGTCGGAAAGCAAAAGGGAGCCGACGAAGGCTCCCTTTTTTGCGCAATTACTCTTTGCAATTCAGATGCTCAGTGCTTGTGCGTATGTGGCTTGGCGTTGTGGTCGTGAGCGGCCTCGCCTTTCATATGCTCGTGTTCTTCCTCTTCTTCCTTAAAAATGGGAGGTGCGCCCAGGCTGCCCTTTGCGGGAAGATGGCGTATATAGTGGACAATGTTCCACATCTCATCGTCTTCCAGAATTCCTTTCCACCCCGGCATGCCGGATGGTTTGATGCCGTTTTCAATGATCCACTTCAGCTGGCCGTCGGTGTAATCCTGCACGTCTTTGACTGAGAGATCAGCCACCGGCGGGTCCATCTTGCTGGCAAACGGAACGCCCGTGTTCTGTCCGTCCAAGCCATGGCAGATCTGGCAATGGTGCTGAAAGTGTTCGCCGCCTTCTTTGGCAGCGTCGGGCGTGTAGGCAATCGGGTTCTTTACGTCTTTACCGCCGATCGTCACTTCATGCTTCACTTCATTCGTCACGGCGCTTTCGGTCTTGCTGGGCGTACCGGCCTTGCAGCCACACATCGCAACAATGGCAAGAGCGGCTAGTGCGTGGGAAAACTTCATTGTCTTCTCCTTTGTGGTGCGCAACCATCTTAATGGCTTGGGTGTTCTTCTGGAAACTGTAGTCCGGAGGTTGGGAACACACCTCATAATATTGAGTCTGTATTTGCACAGGAGGTTACGCGGGGTTTGAAATATTTTTCTCGCGATGTTACCGTCGCCAGTTGCCCAAATTCCGCCACAAGCTTGAATATTTTCCCGTCTGGCTGCTGGCCACTGCCATTGGTGTGCTGCCGCGACCCATGGCGCGGGCTGTTTGCGAGTCCATCGGGATGTTCATGTATGCGGTTCACCACCGCCTGCGCAAGGTCGGCCTGCGCAATCTCGACTTGGCATTCCCGGACAAGAAGCGAAAAGAAAAACTCCAGATCCTGCGCACACTCTTCAGGGGGCTGGGCCGCCAGTTGGCTGAATTTGCGCTGTTCCCGCGTTATCGGAAGGAAAGCGTTTCAGAGATCGCGATTTACGATGGCTTCCAGAACTTTGCCGAGGCCCGCGCGCGCGGCAAAGGCGTATTGTTTCTGACAGCGCATTTCGGCGGATGGGAGATCGGCTCATTCGTGCATTCGCTCAACGGCAATCCCATGAACATCGTAGTGCGCCCGCTGGATAATCCGTACGTCGATGCGTTTGTGGACCGTTACCGGACGCTGCATGGCAATCGCACTTTCGGGAAGCAGGATTTCGCCCGCGGCCTTCTCACTTCAATGAAACGCGGTGAAGTGGTGGGCATCCTTATGGACACTAATATGACGCCGCCGCAA
>JBAVUZ010000465.1:0-10767 GCA_049697035.1 Candidatus Angelobacter sp.
CCACGTTCTTTCCTTGCATGCTCAACATAGCGTCAAACCTCAACCGGTGTGAAACCGCTCAGGATATCAGGAACCGCGCAAGAATGGGAGTAACCGAGGGCATCACACCGGGCATGTGAGATTAGGCCTTTCTGAAATTGCCTCTTTAGAAAAATTTAATGGACATTTTGCGTTGCGGGTTCTAGCATGTTGTGAAATTTCTTTACGTAAGTTGTCTTACTCGAATCTGGCAACTAAACTAATCGCACAAGATCGCTCGTGAAATGCGCCTAGGCAGGAGGCCACCTCTATGGGCTTATCGAGACGTGAATTCTTTAAAGTCGGAACCGGCAGCGCCGCGGCGCTTCTCTTAGGGTTTGATGCCCGCCCGGTACTGGCTCAAGCAAAAGAACTTAAGATTGCCCGCACCACTGAGACAAGGTCAACATGCCCTTATTGCTCAGTGAGCTGCGGCGTGATCATTCACACGCTTGGCGATAAGGCCAAGAACGTGACCACGCAGGTGGTCCACGTTGAAGGAGACCCCGACCATCCTATTAATCGCGGCACCTTGTGCCCCAAGGGAGCGTCGCTCTTCCAGGAAATCAAGAATGAACGCCGGCTTATGAGGCCGCAGGTGCGGCGTCCTGGTTCCACCCAGTGGGAAGACATTTCCTGGGATAAGGCCATCGA
Source organism: Candidatus Angelobacter sp. (assembly GCA_049697035.1). Taxonomy (GTDB): domain Bacteria; phylum Acidobacteriota; class Terriglobia; order Terriglobales; family Acidobacteriaceae; genus Angelobacter. The sequence continues at coordinate 673 of JBAVUZ010000465.1, forward strand.
CGAGATTGCCCGCCATGTTAAGAAGACCCGCGACGAAACTTTCGTCGATACCGACGCCAACGGCAAAACCGTAAACCGGTGCGAGGGCATCGCGTTTAACGGCGGCTGCACTGATACCAATGAGTTTAACTACCTTATCGTAAAGACCATGCGCAGCCTGGGGGTCTGCTACATGGAAAACCAGGCCCGTGTTTGACACGGCCCCACGGTCTCAAGTTTGGGACCAACGTTCGGACGCGGTGCAATGACCAATGGCTGGGTGGATATCAAGAATACCGACGTGATGCTGATCATGGGCGGTAACCCGGCGGAAAATCATCCTTGCGGCTTCAAATGGGTGGTTGAGGCTAAAAAAGTACGCAATGCCAAGCTGATCGTGGTTGATCCGCGCTTTCAGCGTACGGCCTCGCAGGCTGACCACTTCTGCCAGATTCGCGCAGGTTCAGACATCGCCTTCCTGGGCGGCCTCATGAACTATGCGATTCAGAATAATCGCTATGCCAAAGAGTACGTAATCAACTACACCAACGCGGCGCTGATCGTGAAAAAGGGCTTCAAGCTGCCTGAAGACGGGTTTTTCTCCGGCTTCGACGAGGCAGGCGCCAAGTATGACGCCTCTTCATGGAATTACGAAGAGGGCGGAAACATGACTGGAACCGCCGCAGCCGCAATCGCCGCCGGTGACGGGCCGGCAACTCCTGAAACAGCTGCCAAATTCGTTCCTCCTGCCGCCGGTGCTGCTCCAGCAACAGGCCAGGGACATACAGCGGGCGGCCCTACGGGAGTCAAGGGCGCTGCTCCGGCGGCCCCGTCATTACCGCCAAACACGGCTTACGATCTCTCTCTTGAGCATCCGCGCTGCGTCTTCCAGTTGATGAAGAAACATTTCTCGCGCTACACGCCAGAAATGGTTTCCAGCATCACTGGAATTCCAACGGACAAGCTGAACAAAGCCTGGGACATGTACACCATCATCCGCGATAAGGGGGACACGAAGAAGGTCGGCACCATTATTTATTCTGTCGGCTGGACCCAGCACACGTTCGGTTCGCAGATCATCCGCACCGCGGCCATGACGCAGCTTCTGCTGGGTAATGTTGGACGCGCCGGCGGCGGCGTCAATGCTCTCCGCGGCCACTCCAATATTCAGGGCGCAACGGACTTGGCGGGCGTGTTCGATATTCTGCCCGGCTACCTGAAAGTGCCCACGCCGGCGGACACGGACTTCGCCACCTACATCAAGAGAATTACCCCCACGCCTTCCAAGCCTAAAGAGTGGGAGTCGTTCAATTACTGGTCGAATACGCCCAAATTTGCCGTTTCTCTGCTGAAGGCGCTGTACGGAGACGCCGCCAAAAAGGAAAACGACTGGGCCTTCCATTACCTGCCCAAGATTGATCGCAAATACTCCTGGGTGGAACAATGGGACGCCATGTATGCCGGCAAGCTCAAGGGCTTGATCTGTTTCGGAATGAATGGTGTCGCCATTGGGCCAAACAGTGAAAAGAACATTGACGCCCTCAAGAAAGCCGAATGGCTCGTTGTCTGTGATATCTATCCTGAAGAGACCAGCAGCTTCTGGGAATCGCCGGGAATCACCGAAGACGAGAAGAAGCAGATAAAGACTGAAGTCTATCGTCTGCCCGGCGCCGGTTTTGCTGAAAAAGACGGTACGTTCGTCAACTCAGCGCGCTGGCTGCAATGGAAGTGGGCTGCCGTTCCTACCCCGGGAGATTCCAAACTGGATCAGGAGATTCTCTCGCGCATTTACCTGGCGGTCCGGGCACTGTATCAGAAGGAAGGTGGCAAGTTCCCAGACGCTCTTCTGAGTGCCACATGGGCTTACACCAATCCGAACAATCCCTCGCTTACTGAAGTGGCCAAGGAGATCAACGGCAAGGCCCTGGCTGATCTGCATGATGAGAAGCAGACGCCTTCCGACTGGAAAGCCGGTCAGCAGCTTCCCGGCTTTGCCTGGCTGAAAGATGACGGCACAACGTCCTCAGGCAACTGGCTCTATTGCGGCTCCTGGCCGGACGCGGGCTCGAACACCCAGCGTCGCGATCCTGCAGATCCTTCGGGTCTCGGTATCCATCCCAATTGGGGCTGGTCGTGGCCGATGAATCGCCGTGTGATGTACAACCGTGCTTCCTGCGATCTCAACGGCAAGCCATGGGATCCCAGCCGCAAACAGGTCTGGTTCAATGAAGCCACCGGCAAGTGGGCCGGCAATGATGTGCCGGACTTCAAGCCTGATTCCAATCCCAAGGACCACATGGGCCCGTTCATCATGAACCCGGAAGGCGTTGCGCGGTTCTTCGTGCCGCTGGCCGGTATGGCGGATGGTCCTTTCCCTGAGCATTACGAGCCAGTGGAAAGCCCGTTGGTGAACCCGCTGCATCCCAAGCAGACCAACAGCCCTGTGGTGAAGCGGTACAAGTCGGATATGGACAAATACGGAACGTCAGACAAGTTCCCGTATCCCTGCACCACGTATCGCCTGACTGAGCACTACCACTACTGGACCAAGAACAACCCGATGAACATGCAGCTTGTTCCGGAACCTTTCGTGGAAATCTCAGAAGAACTCGCCAAGAAGCTGAGCATCACGGGAGGAGACAGACTCAAAGTCTCCACGGCCCGCAGCGGTACCAAAGATGGCAAGGAATATGGCGTCTATTATGCCAGGGCCATGGTCACAAAACGCATTAAGCCATTGAAACTCGCTGGGAAAGACGATCCCGTTTATCCGGTCGGTATCCCCATTCACTGGGCTTATCGCGGGATCGGCGATGGCCGGCCTGAAGATAAACGCAATGGCGCCAACGTGCTGTCACCCACGGTGATCGACCCGAACGCTTACACACCAGAGTTTAAAGGCTTCCTGGTGAACATCGAGAAAGCCTAAGGAGATACGCCATGAGCAATGGAAACTTGGAAATTAGAGCGATCTCCGGGCACACAGGCGGAACGCCTGGGGGCGGGGAGTATCGCCAGCCAGACGGCAGCACACACGCCGGAGCTTCTCGTGATTATGACGTGTGTAAGCTGATCGATACCACTACCTGCATCGGCTGCAAGGCCTGCGAAGTGGCTTGCGTGGAGTGGAACGGCTACGAGTTCCGCGAAACCACTTTTGACAACACCTACCAGACCATGCCGGAAACGGCCTGGAACTTCTGGAACCTGATCAAATTCAATGAAGTTGAAACCGATGGCGGCATGCAGTGGCTCATGCGCAAAGATCAGTGCATGCACTGCGAAGAGCCCGGCTGCCTCATCGCTTGCCCTGCTGACGGCGCAATCGTGCAGTACACCAACGGCATCGTGGACTTCAATCAGGCGAACTGCATCGGCTGCCAGTACTGCGTCACCGGCTGCCCCTTCAATATTCCCAAATTCAACGCGGCCACCAAGAAGGTTTACAAGTGCACGCTCTGCTCTGACCGTGTTGGCGCGGGCCTGGAACCGGCTTGCATTAAATCATGTCCCACGGGCTGCCTGCATTTTGGCAGCAAGGAAGACATGAAGTTTGAAGCCGAAAAACGCGTCACGCAACTGAAAGGCAACGGCCACGCGGATGCCGGCGTCTATGATCCTTCCGGCGTGAAGGGCACGCACGTGATTTATGTGTTGAACGATGCTAAACATCCCGAGAACTATGGCGGCCTGCCGGCTGATCCCAGGGTCCCCGTCTTTGTGAAATTGTGGAAGGGCCCGCTGAAATGGCTTGGAGGCATTGGCTTGGTGGCCGGTGTGTTTGGCGTATTCATGCACTACATCCGTTTCGGCCCGAAGGAAGTTGACAAGGTTGAGGAGGTGAAGCGATGAGCGGCGGAATTATTGCGCGTCCAACCACGGCAATACCGGAAGATGAGGTCCAGCGCTATACATTTGCTGAGCGCGCTTATCACTGGATCAACGCCATTGCCTACACCTACCTCATGCTCACGGGGCTGGCCCTCTTTACGCCGCTGGCGTACTGGCTTGCTTACGTGTTGGGTGGTCCGGCAACAATCCGCTATTGGCATCCTTGGATCGGCCTGATCTATCTGGCCACCATTTTCTGGATGCATCGTATGTGGAAGCGTGACATGCAGAAGATCCCCGAGGACGAGCGCTGGAGCAAGAACATCCGCGCCTATGCTGAGAACCGCGATGAGTTGATGCCTCCGCAGGGCCGATTCAACGCCGGACAAAAGCAGTTCTGGTGGGTGATGTTGTACTGCACGTTCATCCTGCTCATCACGGGAATCATTATGTGGATTCCTGAAAAAATGCCGCGCGAACTCCACTGGGTGCTTCCGATCACTATTTTTATTCATTCAGCCACGGCGCTGATCACCATTGCTGCTTTCATCATCCATGTTTACATGAGCGTTTGGGTGACTCCGGGCAGCGTCAAGGCCATGGTTGAAGGGCACGTCTCCACCAATTGGGCGCGTACGCATCACCGCCTCTGGTATGAGAAGATCACCGGCCGCAGGAATTAAGGAATTGATGTCTGGGTTTTCCTGGGACCGTCGTATTGCGCGGACGAGCGAGCTGTTACAAAACCAGTCTTCAGTGACTGAGCTGCTCAAGTTTTATCAGCGCCTCGTCCGCTTTCAAAAGAGCGTCTATGAATCGGTGGCTTCTTCCGCCGATCATGACGTTTCCTCGCTTGTCCCCCACTTCGCCGCGTTACTGGCGCTGGTAAAAGAAGCAGGTTCCCCCGACCTGAAGGCTGCTGCCGCAACGCTGGAACAATCATTCCCAGAAGACCGTTTAGAACTATTACGTGCCGTCTGGCAGCATGAGGTGGAAAGCCATGAACTTTCCGCTGAATCAGTCTTCTTTGCTAATGCGCTGCTTCAGCCCTTTGCCGAGCATCTGGCAGAAAGGAACACGTCCACCACTGAAGCATCGCCGCCGCTATGTCCTTTTTGCGGATCGCGGCCGCAACTCGCAGTGTTGCGTCCTGAAGGCGATGGCGCCAAGCGTTTTCTGCTTTGCTCTCTTTGTGGGACTGAATGGTTCTTCCGCCGCGTCTTATGCCCTAACTGTGCCGAAGAGAACAAGGAGCATCTGCCGGTGTTCGTCGCACAGGAATTTGACTACGTGCGCGTGGATGCTTGCGACACCTGCCACACCTACATCAAGTCGATCGACCTTTCCAAAAATGGCAACGCCGTTCCCGTGGTGGATGAACTGGCGACAGTCTCGCTGAATCTCTGGGCGCAGGAACACAATTACAAAAAGGCCCAGCCCAACCTGTTTGGCGTATAGCTTTTAGATCAACTTGGTTTGGGCGGCGGCTCGTGCGGCCGGTTTGGATCCGGCCAGTGCGTGGATGGAATTCCTTAAACGGCGCAGCCGCAATGCCAGCCCGATGACGGCGACTCCGCTGGCAAACGCATAGATAGAGATCCACGTCAATGCTGATTGCACCGTCTCAACGTTGGCCAACAGCAGGCATGGCGCGAATGCAATGGAAATCACGCCACCCGTGATCAGCAGCCATTCGTCCGTGACGTGGCGGCGCAGGTGAATACCGGCAACAAATTCCAGCACTCCAACCACCAAAGCGATTATGGCGATGAGTTGAATCACGTGTATCAGCGTCAACCTGGAGGACAGCAGAATCACAAGGCCGCCAATGGTTACAGCAGTGCCATCGGCCAGCATCAGCCATGACGAGCCGCCCTGGCCTGCTCCACGCACTGCCGCGGCGATGGTGAGAACTCCCGTGGCGAATGCGAACAAAGCGAAAATTGCAGCCAATCCGGCAAACGCAAACTGGCGCAAAAATGGCGCTGGCACGAATGGCATAAAAGCAAAAATAAAAATGGCGAAAGCGATGGCTAGGATGCCGCGCAGAAACAGCAGCCACCAATTCTGGATCATTAAGCGGATCATATCCGGCCTCCTTCGCTGATTCTAGTGTGCGCCGTTGGTCAAGCCATGGATGTGATTCTGCTCACACTTCCCACGGCCTGGCCACGGGGAATCGCAGCCAAAATACAGCATTGGCGGGGCTTCCAGCGTGTTCAATCCAAGTGCAGTTCCGCCGTGGCCACTCCGTCTTCCGGCGGCGCGAAATGAAATCCGGCCTTGATGAACATGTCTTTCATATTGAAATTGTCTGAAAGCGTCGCGCCCTCCAACGTTGCAATCCCTTCCTTGCGCGCAATCTGGATTGTGGTATCCAGCATGTGCGTGCCCAGCCCACGGTTCTGGAACTTGTCTGCGATCAGAAACGCCACTTCGGCGCTATTGTCAGAGTGCTTGCGGATCAGGCGTGCGATGCCGGCGATCCGGCGCGCGCCTTCTTCGTCGGCATATTCCGCCACCAGGCCGATCTCGCGGTCATAGTCGATAAAACACTTGGTGAAAAGCCGTTCATGGGAGACACGGAAATCAAGTTTCAACGGCAGAAAAAATCGCATGTAAACACTGTTCTCGGAAAGCTGGTGATGGAAGTCCACCATCAGCGGCTCATCGTCGGGCCGGATCGGCCGCAGCGTGAAGCTGGTGCCATCGTGCGTTTTCCAGTTGGAAATATACTGGCTGGGATAAGGACGGATCGCCGGGCGCGGCAGCTCCGCATCGCGCATCGTAGCCGGATGCAAGATGACTCTGGCATCCAGGGCTATGAATCCCTGTTCGCTGGCCAGTAGCGGATTGATTTCAATGTCGGCAATGCGCGGGTTCTCCACCACGAGTTCACTAAAGCGGACCAGCAGCTCTTCCAGCTTTTCCAGATCAACCGGCTTGCGGCCGCGTACGCCTTTAAGGGCCTGCAGGATGCGGGTATTTTCCATCATCCGGCGCGCCAGAATTGTGGTGAGTGGCGGTAGGGCGTGAGCATTATCGCGCAGCACTTCCACGAGTTGGCCGCCCAGGCCAAACACCAGCACCGGCCCAAATTGCGGATCGGTGGAGCTGCCCAGGATCAATTCGTAGCCAGACGTGCTGACCATCGGCTGGACGGTTACTCCCTGGAAGCTGCCATCGCTAAAAGCGGATTGAATCTGCTCGAAAGCCGACCGCACCGCGCTTGCGTCTTTCAAGTTCAAATGAACTCCGCCGCGATCGGATTTGTGCGTCACGGTCTCAGAGTTGAGCTTGAGCACCACCGGATAGCTGATTTTTTCCGCCGCTGCAACCGCTTCGTCCGCGGACGAAGCCATCTTAGATGGCGTGACCGGCAACTCGTAAGCGGCAAGCACCTGCTTGGATTCATGCTCGGTCAGGACTGTGCGGTTCTTCGCCACCGCGCTGGCAATAATTTCCGCCACGCGGCGCGGGCCATCTTCAGGAAGGTCGCCGGCAAACACCGGTGTTTCATACAGGGCCTGGAGGTAAGAAGTGTATCGCCACATGTAAGCAAAGCTGCGCGCGGCCGCGTCAGGATACTCAAAGGTGGGGATCCGAGCTTCATTCAGCACGTTGGCCGCAAGCTGCATTCGGCTGCCGCCCATCCAGCTTGCGATCAGCGGCTTTTTGATGGTCTCGGCGGCCTTGCGTACCAGGCCCGCTGCCTGTTCCGGCTCGGTCATCCCTTGCGGTGCAAGAATGGAGAGCACGGCGTCGCAGCCGGGATCGTCAGCTACGGCCTGTAATGCTTTGGCATACATTTCCGGAAGGCAGTCGCCCAGCGTGTCCACCGGGTTGGAATGGCTCCACGCAGCGGGCAATAACTTATTGAGCGTTTCCTTGGTGTCATCGGATAGCGTTGCCAGCTGTCCGCCACTTGCCAGCAGCGCGTCCACCGCCAGCACTCCGCCTCCGCCTGCATTGGTTACCACTGCCAGCCGGGGACCATGTGGCCTGGGCTGTTTGCTGAGGACTTCAGCCATATCAAACAGCTCGCCAATGCTGGCCACGCGCAGGATGCCGGCGCGACGGAACGCGGCCTCAAACACTTCGTCCGATCCCGTCATGGATCCTGTATGCGAAGCTGCGGCTTTTCGTGCTGCTTCTGTCCGTCCAGGCTTGATCACGATAATGGGCTTGCGCAGCGAAACCTCTCGCGCCGCGGAGAGAAAGCTGCGCGCGTCGCGAATAGATTCCATGTAAATCAGAATGCTGGAGGTGTAAGCGTCGTCGCCATAGTGATAGATCAGGTCACCCCAGCTCACGTCCAGCATTGACCCAACTGAAACCACGCCGCTAAATCCAACGTTCTCTCGGCGGCTCCAGTCCAGCACGGCCGTGCAGAGCGCGCCGCTCTGGCTCAGAAACGCAATGTTGCCGGGCAGGGCATTGGACTGTGCAAACGTCGCGTTCAATCCAGTGCGCGGATTCATTACGCCGACGCAGTTCGGCCCAATCAGACGCAGATGTCCTGACGCCAGCACCTGGCGAATCTTGCTTTCCAGCGCTCTACCATCAGCTCCCAATTCGGCAAAGCCCGCTGAAATGACGATCGCGCTGCGCACCCCGGCATCCACGCATTCCTGCAATACGTCAGGAACAGTTGCTGCCGGCGTAACCACAATCGCCAGGTCAACCTGCTCCCCGATCGATGCAACGTTGGGATAGCAACGGATTCCCAGCACATTTGGCCGATGCGGGTTGATGGGATAAATAGTCGCGCCGGAAGGCTGCTCCATCAAGTTACGCAGGATTGTGCGTCCCACGCTGGCAGGCTTTTCCGTGGCGCCGATAACGGCCACCGTTCTGGGATGGAAGATCGGCGCCAGAGGGCTGGGCGGCCACGAAGGTATCGTGGATTCGTGCCCCCGCTGGTCTGTTCTCGGCAATGTTGGCATTAGGTCTACTAGATTACTACTCATTGGTCCCCAATTACTTCTGTTGAAGACCAGCCTAGCAGCCGCAAAAAACAAAGGGTGTGAGAAATCTCACATCCTGGAAAAGGCAGCCTTCTGCCGCATGCCCTATGGTTTCATGTTTTCAACTCTTAAGAATTTTATGCCCAGGAGTTTCCCAGCGTCATTAAAGTCAAAGCCAAAGATGGCTTGCGCCAACGGAGCACAGTCGGCACACGGATCTTGGAGTGAGTAAGGGACTGCAAATCTTTCCCCCTCTCCGGGCAGCCGTTCAATTTGGGGCGAGGTATCCGCTCTGCGCTGATCGTCATTCACTATCAGTTGCATTTGGGGATGGCGTTGATGGAGAGCGGCGTATTGAGGGTCCTTTTCCATCGCCGATTTCGGCAGCACGGCAACGTCATCCAGATTGATCAGCGCGGGGATTCCGTTCAGCAGCGCCCATCCCGGATGCAATTTCTGAGTTCCGGGATAAACCACGAATCCGAGATCCACGAGTCCGTATTCGCGCAAACCGGTTAGATATCCCAGCCGCGGCGACTTTTGTGAGGCCAGCGCCTGCGTGAAAGCTACAGCGTCAGAGGATGCGTATTCACCCATCTGGTCAATGAAGCAGTCGCGATATCGCAAGGCGTCGGTCATTTTACATGCCTGGCTGATCGCGCTCAGGTCTTCGGGGCCGGCATTCCATATGGCTTCTTCGCCAATCTGGTCGTCGGTTTCATGATTGGCCTCAACCTGGAGAAATGTGATCAGTGAAGCTACGCCGATTATCGCCAGTGCTCCCGCTATTCTTCGTTTCAACAGCGTCATGTCGAAACCCCAGTGATTTGCTTACGCCGGCCAGGCGTTCTGGTCATGAAAACAGGAACACTGCTTGCTGGCAAATGTTGCAGCGGCAGGGTTCCACGTCGCCATCTCCCGTCGAAATGGCGCATCGCACTCAGATGAGATCATCTTACTTCTGAACTGGGTCTTAGTGGCGCAACCTTTACGTTTCTTAGCCCAAAAGAGTTAACGCACGCGCGAATCGCGAGCGTGGCGATCAGCGCTTTTCCACTGCGGCGTTACGGCCACATTCCTGGCCAATATGCGCATAGCCGCATGCACGCGGCCCATGAGACGAAAGACCATGCACCCTGCAAATGAGGTTTACAGTTTTTTACAATTTCCATGTTTAAAGTTCGTTGTGATCAGTTAAAAGTGCTTACCTGACGAAACGTTCTGAGTAGACCGGCAGGCAGCGAGCGCAATGGGCTTTCCGGCGCGGCAATGGACCCATTCGCAGCAGGTAAAATAGGAGGGATGGCAGTGTTTCCCC
>JBAVUZ010000466.1:0-13481 GCA_049697035.1 Candidatus Angelobacter sp.
CCATTGAGGTGGAACGTATGCAGGCAAAGTGGGCAGCCTCCGTTTGCTCCGTTGTGTTGATCCTTGGTCTGGGTGCGGTTGGCCAGGAGAGCGGCAATTCCAATGACCCGATTCTTAAAACACGTCCTAATGACAGAAATACTTCGGCTCCGCAGCAGGGGCCTGCCGCGGCTTATCCGGGACAGGGCAGCCCCTCTTCGACTTACGGCGCGCCTCCAAATGCCATTCCTGATGGATCACGGTTCATCATCAAGCTGAAAGACACCCTTGACACCAAGAAGATGCAGGACGGAAAGCACTTTAAAGCCGAGCTTCGTGAGGATCTGGTAACTCCCAGCGGACTGATTATTCCCAAGGGCCGGAGTATCAAGGGCCATGTCGGGCGATTTGAGCATGGCTTTACCGGCTCCAAGATGCAGTTGGCGCTGGATGAAATTGAGACTCGAAACGGATGGGTTCCGCTGATTGGGACCGTCACCGGCGTTCCTGGCGATCCTTCCATCAAGGCCTCTGGCGAAGAAGGCGAAGTCTATCGTAAAGGTCCGGACAAGCGAAAAGTGATTACGGACGCGGCTATTGGCGCTACGGTTGGCGCGGTATCAGGGTCGGTGGTCGGAGGACGCAAGGGCGCCGCTATTGGCGCAGCAGCGGGTGCCGGGCTGGGAACCGGAACCAGCTATCTCTTTAAAGGCGGTGAGATGAAGCTGGAAAAAGGCACGCAACTTGAAGTGCGGCTCGACCGCGATTTGGTTGTCCCCACTCACTAGAAACGATTGCACTGAAGGGCCATGGATGCAGGTTAGAGCCAGAACCTGCATTCATGGCCCAGGGTGTTGCCTCAAGCGCAAAAGATTTTAATGGGAAAATTTCCTTAAGTTTCGTCTTCCACCGACACATAGTCACAGAAATTGCGTCTAAGTTACCATGACTCCACGCTCCCAAGGGCGCCGTTCTGATACCGCAGGACACAACTTCGGAATTTTTATGCTCGTCGTGGTCTTCTTCCTCATCCTGCTTCTGTGGTATTTCAAAGGCCATGAGAGTTCCCAGCCGCTGCCGCAGCGGCCGCCTGGGCTACTCTACGAACGCTGATCTTTCCGGTTAAACGGCTCGCGTAAAATTTGCCCTTTTCAGTCTTGCCAGCTACACTCACCTGTTTTCTTCAGGCACGTCTAATAAGATCGCATCAATTCCTTTAGCTGGAGTGTGTCACCATGCTGCTGCGTCGCACCTCGTCTTTCTTGATCGTTGTAATGGTCCTTTCTCTCTGTGCTTTGGGCCAAAGAAACCGCCCACCCGCTCCTGCGCCCGCAGCCAGTCCTGCTGAACCAGCCAAGCCCTCCGGCACGCCCGCCGCCGAGACAAAGAAAGAACAGCCGGAAATTCCACCCGTCGTCACCCACCATGAAATCCATGTGGGCGGAAAAACGCTGCACTATACCGCCACCACGGGAATGATGCCGCTCAAGAACAATGAGACTGGCGAGGTGGAAGCACACATTTTCTTTATCGCTTACACGCTCGACGGCCAGAACGAGCACCGGCCACTCACTTTCTCTTTCAATGGCGGCCCAGGCTCCGCATCGGTATGGCTTCACATAGGCGCTATTGGCCCCAAGCGCGTGCGCATGCAGCCCAATGGCATGATGCCTCCGCCGCCGTATCAATTGGTGGATAACGAGCAAACATGGCTTGACCAGACCGATCTTGTTTTCATCGACCCGGTGGGCACCGGTTACAGCCGCGCCGTAAAACGCGATCAGACAAGAAAATTCCTCGGCCTGCGCGGCGACATCGAGTCTGTGGGTGAGTTCATCCGCCTGTATCTCGGCCGTTATGAACGCTGGTCGTCGCCGCTGTTTATGGTGGGTGAAAGTTACGGTACCACGCGCGCCGCCGGTCTTTCCGGATACCTGGTGGAACATGGCATCGCTTTTAACGGGATCATGCTTATTTCCAGCATCCTGAATTTCCAGACCACGGACGGCTCTCCCGGCAATGATCTTCCCTTCATACTCTTTCTGCCTACCTATGCAAGCGCGGCGTGGTACCACAAAAAGCTGGGCCCCGAGTATGAGCAAAATTTTGACAAGCTGCGTTCTGAAGTCGAGCAGTGGGCCGCCGGCCCTTATGCCGACGCGCTGGCTAAAGGCGATCGTCTTACCCCGCAAGAACGACAAGACGTGATCGATCATCTGGCGCGCTACACTGGCCTGAGCAAGACCTATATTGACGAAAGCAACCTACGTATTGAGGAATCACACTTCACCAAAGAGCTTCTGCGCGATAAGCGGCTGACCATCGGCCGGCTCGACAGCCGTTTCATCGGAACCTCAAGCTCTGACGTCGATGACACTGCCAGCTTTGATCCCAGCATGAGCGCGATCCGTCCACCTTATACCGCAATGTTCAATCAGTACGTACGCAGCGAATTGGGCTACAAATCAGACCTGGAGTATTACATCCTTGGCGGCGGCTTCCGTTTCGACGAATGGGATTGGGGCGTCCAGCGCGGCGGCTTCCCTGATACTGCCCGCTCGCTGAAAGACGCTTTTGACAAGAATCCATTCATGAAGCTGTTTGTCGGCTCTGGTTATTTCGATCTGGCGACCCCTTACTTCGCCACGCAATACACGCTCAACCACATGAATCTGGACCAGGCCCAGCATTCCAAGGTCAGTCTTGGCTATTACGGCGCCGGACACATGATGTATATCCAGGATTCATCTCTTGGAGAGTTGAAGAAGGATGTGGGGACGTTTATTACGAATGCGCTGAAGTAAGATTTGGATTTGGTAAGGGCTTGGCGAATGATCAAGCCCTTTATTCGTTCAATTTCAGTTCCTGGATAGTAGAAGCGTCCGTTTGCCTTACGGCCCACCACCCCAATAGCGCGATTATCACTAGTGCCGCGGCTATACTCGCAAGCACATGCAAAAAGCCTGTTAACGGAATCATGCTCTGACAGATCCTCCAAAGACCATAAACAAAGCATGACACGATGCCGCACGCCGTTATAGCGCTCCTGACAATCCGTTTAGAGTCCTCCACTGAGGTCTTACAAACTTTAGCCATATCCGCGAAAACTGCATATCCGGCAGCCAGCAATAAGCCTTTCTGCAGATTAATGTGCCATAGGTTACCGAACAGGAATGCGCCAACGCAGCCTAAACGATAAATCATCTCGAAGGACCAGCCAAAAAGATAAGCAAATTCCTTGCGCATGCCGCCGAATGGAGGCGTCACTTTCATGAATACAACTATGCCCAGCGCAACCATATCGGCAAACAATCCCAGCTGTCTCATAGGGCTTGAATGATTCAAATTGCGCAAAAGGTTATATAGGAGCAACACTATCAAGGTAGGGCAAAACGCGCGAATGAAGTTGCGCGTGATTGTCCAGAGCATCCACGAATCCATAAAGCTCCTTGCACCGAAAACCGCGGTTGCGGCCCCGGTTCGGCAGCAAGGGGGTATTTATTCTGCCTGGAATTCAATTCTCGCCTATTTTCTCAATTACAAACCTGTAATTTTTTCTAATGCCGCTAAGTTGCACGCCGCGTTGAGCTTAACGCGTGAATTCGGATACAGGGATCTTCACGGTTTTGCAAACGGCTTCTCTAGATCAGGCGATTGCGGCGTGAACAGTTCTGCCCCGTTCTCCGTAATGTGCATGTCATCTTCCAGCCGTACTCCGAATTCTCCTCGAATATAAATTCCTGGCTCGTCGCTGAAAGTCATATTCGGGACCAGCGGCAGAGTATTGCCACGGACTAGATATGGCCATTCATGCCCGTCCATTCCAATCCCGTGTCCCACGCGATGCGTGAAGTGTTTGTAGTCTGGACCGTAACCGGCATCGGTAATCACTTTGCGAGCTGCAGCATCCACAGCCTGGCATTCCACGCCCGGCTTTGCCGCAGCCAGCGCCGCTGATTGCGCCTTGTGCACGATTTCAAACACCTGCTTCATCTTGTCTGTAGGCTTGCCGAGCACAACTGTGCGGCTGATATCGGATTCGTAGCCTTCTACGACGCAGCTGCCATCCATCAGTAGGATCGTGCCTTCACGGATCACCTGCGGCTTGGCCGAGCCATGTGGTAGTGCCGAATTCTCACCGATCTGTATGCTCGCGCCGCCTTGAAAACCCTGTTGCGCGTGCGCCGCCTGCACCATGGCGCCAAAATCGTTCTGCGTCATGCCTTCTTTTGTTGAGCGATAAGCCGCTTCGTAGGCCGCAAGCGTGACCGCATTTGCCAGCTTCATCAGTTGTAGCTCATGCTGGCTCTTGATCATCCGGCAACCCGCCGTGACGGGCGTCGCGCTTACCAGGTGCAAACCCGGTGCCGCTTTGCTCAGCCCTTCACTGAAAACATAGCGGACGGTCTCCTCCATCCCCACGTTTCCCGTGGTGAGGTTCCGGTCCTTCAGACCTTCGGCAATCCGCTGATACGGGCTTTCATCCTCCTGCCAAGTACGAACCTCTGCATTGTTTCCACCAGGCCCGCTGGCAATCTGTTCACGGGCGCGGTCTTCTTCAAAAGCCGGACAGACGTAAAACGGATTCCCTTTCACCGGCAGAATCACCGCAAACAGCCGCTCGCTCATCCACCAGTGAATGTTGGTGAAATAAACCAGTGAAGTTCCGCCCATGACCATGATGGCGTCAATCTTGTTGTCGGCCATCAGTTGGCGTGCCCGCTCCATGCGCTGCTCGCGCTCGGCGGTGGTAATGGGCTGGGCTTCGCCCTTGCGCGATTTCAACTTCGCGATCGCTTCCGGCTGTTTGCTTTTGTGGTCGTGGTCAGCGCCAAACGCCGCCCCCGGCCGGGCCAGCGCTACCGTAGTTGCGAGTCCAGCGTTCTGAAGAAAGCTGCGGCGTGAAAACTTCATCGGATCAAGGGCTCCTTAGAAATCTTGCGATCTTCCTGAAATCCCGAACGCGTTTGATTTGCGCGTGAAGGGATTCCTACATTCTTCTACGCTTTTCAAGAGTTGCAATCTGTCACCGAAAACTCTTCGCTATTATAGAGATCTCTCGCTCCGCTCGGACTTCGGGAAAGTTAATTCCCTGCGGCCGACTGGGTAAACTTCTTTACATCCGCCGGCGTTCCCTTCAGCAGGTCGCGCAGAATCGTCACCTCGGCCGTCATACCAGTCTTGATGGACGGTTCAGCAACCGGCGCGAAAAGTGGCGAGTGATTACTGGGCAGTTGCTTTCCTGCGGCCTTGGCGTCCGCGAGCTTCTGTGGATCGGCAACGCCCAGCGTAAAGTAAAACGAAGGCACTCCCTGCTCTACAAAATAAGCGTAATCTTCTGACGTCATAATCGGGTCTTCTGTCGCCACACTTCCCTTGCCCAGCACGCCCTCCAGCGTCGCCGCCAGATGCTTGGTCAACACTGGATCGTTATAGACCGCGCCCGTGGATTCATATTTTTCCACCAGTGGCATTTTCTCGGCGCCCGCGGCCATCGCTTCACCTTTGGCGATGCGCTCAATGGACGCAAGCAGGTGCTGGCGCACCTCAGGTTTGAACGAGCGAACAGTAAAGCCCATCTGCGCGTCGTCAGGAATAATGTTGTTTTTCGTTCCGGCCTGTATGTAGCCGATGGTGATCACTGCCGCGTCTCCCGGCTTGATTTCACGCGAAATGATCGACTGCACTGTCACGGCAATCCTGGCTGCGATCAGCACCGGGTCGATGGTGGTGTGAGGCTGCGCTCCATGTCCGCCCTTTCCGTAAACGGTGATGCGAACCGAATCCGCCGCAGCCTTGGCATAACCGGGCGTGATCCCTACCTTGCCGACGGGAAGATTGTTTGTGTCATGCAACGCAATGCCAACGTCCGGCTTGGGAAAACGCGTGAACAGCCCATCTTTAATCATCTTGTCCGCGCCGGTAATGGTTTCTTCCGCTGGCTGCCCAATCAGCATCAGTGTTCCGTGCCATGAATCTTTGGTGTGCGCCATGATGGAAGCGGTCCCAAACAAAGCCGCCATGTGGACGTCGTGCCCGCAAGCGTGCATCACGCCTACGTCGCGACCGCTATCATCTTTTGCGCGAACTTTGCTGGCATAAGGCAGCCCAGTCTTTTCTTCAACCGGCAAAGCATCAAGCTCTGTACGCAGCATCACCGTTGGGCCGGGCCCGTTTTTCAAGATAGCAACGACTCCGGTCCCGCCCACATGTTCCGTGACCTCGTACCCAAGCGTGCGCAAACGATTCGCCAACTCGGCTGCGGTCCGCGTCTCATGCGATGAAAGTTCAGGATGCTGGTGCAGATCCAGATACAAACTCTGCGCTTCAGGAAGCACGGAGCTGACCTGTTTATCGAGTGGCGAGTTCTGCGCCGAAGCACGCACTGCAATGAGAGCAAGAACCAACACTGAAAATGCGGCAATCTTTAAACCACCCAAGCGGCTGATGGAAAGCATGGCGGCCTCCTTTTGGACTGGATAGAGTACCACCCCCGTTCCAAAGCACAACATCGGCGCCGGAAAATTGGCGGGCCTATTCGTCCCTGAGAGCTTCAATCGGTTCAACCGCCGCAGCCCGTCGTGCTGGAATTATCGTTGCCAGAGCGCCCACCACGATCAATACAACCCCTACGCCCGCATAGGTCCAAATATCCAGAGGCTTCACTTGATAGAGAAACGATTTCACCAACATACCTGCCCATAACGCGCATAGCAGCCCCAGCACCAGGCCACCCGAGACAAGCCCCAAACCTTGTTCGAGGAACATGCCAAGAATCCTTTCACGCGTCGAGCCCAGCGCCAGCCTAACGCCAATTTCACGCCGTCGATAGCTGACCAGTTGCGCCAGTACGCCATAGAGCCCGGCAATTACCATCAGCACCGCCATGCCAGCAAACGCTCCGGTCAGGTAAAGCCCCAGCCGCTGGCTGAAATTGCTGGCATCAACAATCTGTTGCATCGTCTGGAAGTTGTCCAATGCAAAGTCGGGAGCGGTCTGGCGAAAAACATTTCGCATAACAGAAGCCACCGGAATATTCCCGCGCGTTTTCACTCCAAAAAAGACAACTGTCTTTATCAGGATTTGGTAGTACAGCGAGGTGGGCGGTACCTGCTCATAAGGGACCATTAATAACGGTTTTGGTTCCTGTGAGACGGCATTATCAACCTGATTGCCGATGATCCCAACAATGGTATAGGGCTTCAAAGCGCCAGTTTCCTTGCCGCCCAGGTCAATTTGCTGGCCCAGCGGATCTTTGTTGTCAAAGTATTTGTGAGCCAATGCCTCATTGATGACTGCCACATAGGGAGACGCGGCGCCGTCCTGATCGCTGATCATGCGGCCGCGAAAAATCGGCGTTCCCATCAATCGTTCATAGCCGTCGCTCACGGCAGTAATGCGCGCCTCTGGCATATGAGCTGGATCGTCTGGCCGACCAACGATTTTGAAGCTGGTATTCATGTTAATGCCAGACAAAGGTGGCGATGTGATCAATGCCGCTTCCTGAACGCCAGGCATTTGGCGCATGCTTTCCAGTGTCGGTCGATAAAATTGTGTTGCGACGGAGGCAGGCGGGTGTTCGGATGTTTGTGAGACGCTCATGTTGGAAAAACCTGCCGCATCTGCCGGCATCGCGGTGAATGAAGTTACCCGCGTCACATCAAAACCCAGCTTGGCATGCTCCAGGTTCCACAAGGTGTGAAACAAAAGACCGGTAGCTATCAACAGCACGGCGGAAAGCCCAACTTCTATCGCAACCAGCCAGCCGCTTACTCGGGCGCCAATTGAGCGTGATCCCAGGCCGCGCGACGCTGACTGTAAAGCACGTTGAGGATCTGTACGGGCCACAAAAAGTGCGGGCAGGAAAGATGAAAGAATTGTCGTGAGTGTGGCTACTCCAGCCAGCATGAGCAACACCGGCCAGTGGATCGCGATGGCTTCGCTGCGCGGAATCGTATCCTGTGGCAGCTTGTGGACCGCGGTTATCGCGAACCAGGCAAGACCAAAGCCGAGAGCGCATCCCATCAGACTGAGCAAACCACCTTCAACAAACAATTGCCGAACCAGCCGCAGCTGCCCTGCGCCCAATGCGGAGCGCACAGCGAACTCCTGCTGCCGTCCCAGACATCGCGCAATCAATAAATTTGCAACATTGCCGCACGCGATCAACAACACCAGACCAAGCGCAACCACCAGGGCCAGAAAAACCTCGCGCACCGGCCCCGTCAACATTTGGTGATAGCTGGCAATCCGGAATGCAATGTCTTTTCCCTTCTCAGGATCAATTTGACGAATGTGCTGAGCAATGGCCTGCAACTCTGCTTGCCCATGCTGAAGGGTTACGCCCGGCTTGAGTGCGGCGATGATGTAAAAGAAATGGCTGCCACGGTCTCTCTGCATCTCCGTTGTCGCTTGTATGGGGAGCCACAGTCCTTTGTATAAATCGTGCCCCATGGTTTCCGGGAAGCGGAAGCCAGCAGGCATCACTCCCACGACTGTTCTCGGATGGCCATTAACACGTATGGTCTTGCCAGCAATCTGCTGGTCGGCATTAAAGGCCTGGCGCCACAATCCTTCCGAAAGCAAGACCACCTGCGGTCCCCCGGTCTGCCCTTCCTCCTCAGTGAACGTGCGACCCAATAAAGGCTGAACGCCGAGCAGCTTGAAAGCATTCGACGTCACGCCAGGAGTGACTACGCTCACTGATCCCTCCTGTCCTTGCACAACGCCAACATCTTCTGAATACAACGCGACGTTCTCCAGCTTTTGCGCCTGGTCCCGGACGTCACGATAAGTAACCCAGGAAGTGGATTGAAAACCTGCTCCCGCCGCTGGCCCAACGTAAACCAGCCGATTGGAATGCTGATAAGGCAATGGCCGCAAAAGCACGCTTTCAATTACGGTGAACATGGCCGTGTTTGCTCCGATTCCAAGGGCGAGAGTTATTCCCGCCAGCACGGCAAAACCCGGAGTTTTGCGCAACTGCCGCGCAGCGTAGCGGAGCTCCTGGAGCAACGAATTCATGCATGCCTCCCGCTGAAGTGGACCAACCCAAATAGTTTAGCCCCAGCGGTGAGTAAACGATCCAACATGACAAAAATCGGACGCCGCAAACCGCTAATTTCAGAGGGGAACTGCTGAATCAGAATAGCTGGGGCAACCTGCTTTCAGCAGCAGCTATCACATTGCTCAGATAAGGCCTTCCGTGTGCCTGCGCGTAGGCTGCGGTGCCCAGGAGTTGTTCATGTCGTATCGTCGTACTGCGGGATGTTGCTCTGTAGTTTTTCTTTCCTTGTTGATGTGCGCATGCCAGGGTCTTGGCGGCGGCAGTTCCGCGCCTACTCCCACGCCTACACCGGCAGGGAGCCTGAATTCGCTAAATCACATTGTCCTTTTCATGCAGGAAAACCGTTCCTTTGATTCCTACTTTGGACAATTGAATGCATACCGGGCTAAGCAGACACCTCCTCTCCCTCAGGATGTGGACACATGGACCTCTGGCACGGACAAGACGCCGACGAACGTTTCAACTCCGGGCTATGACCCGAATACCGGAAAGGCAGGACCGCCCATTAAGGCGTTCCACATGCAAAGCGCATGCTCAGAGAACCTGACGCCTTCATGGAATGAGACCCACCGCATATTCAACCTGTTTCATACCGGCTCCGGGGTTTTCACTATGGATGGCTACGCTTTCATTGAAGGCAAATTTGCGCATGATGAATTTGTGATGGGCCAGCCCAATTTTACGGATTTTACTGGCAAACGCGCGATGGGGTATTACGACGATTCTGATCTGCCTTTCTACTACTTCATGGCGTCGAACTTCGCCACTTCTGATCGCTGGTTTTCGCCAGCTCCCACGCGCACGCATCCGAACCGGTTTTACTGGATGGCAGCTACCTCGCAAGGCTTTGTGGTGCCTCCGCTTCAGCAGATAACCGCGAAAACGATTTTTGAGGTGATGGACGCCAACCATATCTCCTGGAAAATCTATACGACGGATGGGCACACATACTTCTCTTATTTCACTTACTTCAACGCCCATCACGCGAACGTGGTGCCCCTGAGCCAGTACTTTACTGACGTGCAAAATGGGACCCTTCCGCAGGTTGCGTACATCGAAACGGGAATCGAGATTAACGAAGTAAGCAGAAGTGGTGTTGATGAACATCCCAAGAGCAATGTTCAGTTGGGGGCACAATTTGCGGCAAAACTGATCAATGCCCTTATGAAAAGCCCATCCTGGAAAGATACTGCTTTTATCGAAACGTTCGATGAAGGCGGCGGCATTTACGATCACGTTCCGCCAATCTCTGTCCCTAGTCCAGACGGCATACCTCCAATCAAGCCAGCGACGGACCAGCCGGGCGACTTTACCCTGACCGGATTCCGGGTGCCGCTTATCGTGATCTCACCATTTTCCAAGAAGAATTTTGTATCTCATACCCCGATGGACTTTACTGCGGCGCTCAAACTGATTGAAACCCGGTTCAATCTACCCGCTCTCACCAAGAGGGACCAATCCATGCCTGACATGAGCGAGTTCTTCGATTTTTCCACCGATGCCGGGCCCTGGGCCACCCCACCGTCTCCGCCTACGCAGCCGGTGAACATGCCGTGCACCTTCGGCGTGCCAATTGGGTGACGTAAACGATCATCGGAGAGATCAGAGGACGCAGTTTGACAAGTTATTTGCGGCACTTTTCTGGTGCCGCGAATTTTTTTTTCACGCGATTTAGACGGGCGCGCGCGTGCATTCTTTCATCTGTGATCACGCTCACAGTTTGACGGGGCGAAATTCAGGTTTCATAATATAGAGTTTGCCTAGCAAATCTGATCGGAGCATAGCAGTACATGGCTAGCGTTGCCTCGCCTGTCGAGCGCGGAGTCCCCCCGATTCGTGCCGGTAAAGGCCACTCGTTCCTCCTTCGTCGCCTGCATTCGTTAAGCGGGATCATCCCCGTTGGCGCTTTCCTGCTTGAACACTTCATCTCCAACGCCTTTGCCACCAACGGCCCCAATGCGTATGGCGCGCAGGTAAAGTTTCTTACCGGACTGCCCTTTGTGTTGGTCCTTGAAATTGTCGGCATCTATATTCCGCTGCTGTATCACGCGCTATACGGGTTCTATATCTGGTTTCGCGGCGAATCGAACGTAAGCGACTATCCCTGGGCGGGAAATTTCATGTATGCCGCGCAGCGCTGGACCGGCGCAATCGCTTTCGTTTACATCATCTGGCATACGTATACGATGCGCTTCACCGGCACACACCTGCTCACACATCCTGATGCGGCCTTTGACAAGGTGCAGACGGAGCTTCAGCACTGGTGGGCCGGGGTGTTTTATCTGGTCGGGATCATTGCCGCGTCGTGGCACTTCTCTTACGGCATATATCTTTTCTGCGCCAAGTGGGGCATCACCGTAAGTGAGAGGTCACGCAAATGGTCTGGACGCGCGTGCACGGTGTTGGCGCTCACTTTGATCCTGGTTGGATGGCTGACTATGGCGGCGTTCTTCCGTCCGCAATGGAGAGACCACTGGAAGACTGCGCCAACGCCAGAACAGCAGAGCACAGAACTGAGCGGGCATCAAACTTAACCACAAAGGACACGAAGGAACACAGAAGGAACACAAAGGATTAGAGAATTGGAAGGTCGATGGGTCTCTGAGCAACCATCTTTATGCTTTGATCTTCGGCATTGCAAAAATAGGTTCGAGAATGGAAGACACCTCTTCGTGATCCTTTGTGTCCTTTGTGGTTAGAAAAGGTTTATGGCAACGAATCCAAAAATTATCGTGGTAGGCGGCGGGCTGGCAGGGCTGGCAGCCACCATCAAGATTGCAGAAGCCGGCGGTCACGTTGATCTTTTCTCGATCGTCCCGGTCAAACGATCGCATTCAGTCTGCGCTCAGGGTGGCATTAACGCAGCCAAAAATCTCAAGGGTGAAGGCGACACGCCCTGGCAACATTTTGATGACACCATTTACGGTGGAGACTTTCTCGCCAACCAGCCTCCAGTGAAGGCCATGTGTGATGCCGCACCGGCGATCATCGACCTGCTGGACCGCATGGGCGTTACCTTCAATCGGACGCCAGAGGGCCTGCTCGATTTCCGGCGCTTTGGCGGCACCCTTTTCAATCGCACCGCGTTTGCTGGCGCAACCACCGGCCAGCAGCTTCTTTACGCGCTGGACGAGCAGGTTCGCCGGTATGAAGCTGAAGGCAAAGTCACCAAATACGAGCATGGGGAGTTCCTGAGCGCCGTCCTGGACACGAATCGCGTCTGCCGGGGCATCTGCGCCATGGACCTGCGCAGCATGGAAGTCCGCACCTTCCCGGCTGACGCCATCATCATGGCCACTGGCGGCATCGGCGCAATCTTCGGCAAGTCAACCAACTCAGTGGTCTGCACCGGATCGGCACAGTCCGCGCTCTACCAGCAAGGCTGCTTTTACGCCAATGGCGAATTCATCCAGGTCCATCCCACATCGATCCCCGGAGAAGACAAGTTGCGGTTGATGTCGGAGTCGGCGCGCGGTGAAGGCGGGCGCGTATGGGTGCCCAAGACTAAAGGCGACAAGCGCGACTGGAAAAGCATTCCTGAGTCCGAGCGCTGGTACTTTCTGGAAGAGTGGTATCCGAAGTACGGCAACCTGGTGCCGCGCGACGTTGCCACACGCGCCATTCATAAAGTGGTCTACGAATATGACTTGGGCATTGACGGCCAGCCGATGGTCTATCTCGACCTGACGCACATCGATCGAGAGACGCTGAATCGCAAGCTTGAAGGCATTCTGGAGATTTACGAGAAATTCGTAGGCGACGATCCGCGCGATGTTCCTATGAAGATTTTCCCAGGAATGCATTACACCATGGGCGGCCTTTGGGTTGACTTCAACCAGGCGACAAACATCAAAGGCATTTTCGCCGCAGGTGAATGCGAATATGGCTATCACGGCGCGAATCGGCTGGGAGCGAACTCTCTGGTTTCGTGCATCTATGGCGGCTTTGTGGCAGGCCCGCAGGCCATGCTTTACGCCAAGAACAGCACAAAATCCACCGATGGCGTGAGCAGCACGGTGTTTGATTCCGAGCGCAAGCGGCAGGAAGAGGCCAATGCGGGCTTGATCAACTCCAATGGCACGGAGAACCCATTCCGCTTGTGGCGCGAACTGGGCGAACTAATGACGCGCAACTGCACCGTTATCCGTTACAACAAGAACCTGCAGCAGACGGATGCCAAACTGGTCGAGTTCCTGGAACGCTTCAACCACATCAACCTGAGCGACAAGAGCCAGTGGGCCAATACGTCATTCGTCTTTACGCGGCAGCTTTACAACATGCTGCAGCTCTCGCGTGTGATTGCCCAGGGAGCGGCCATGCGGAATGAATCGCGCGGCGCGCACTACAAACCGGACTTCCCTGACCGCGACGACAAGAATTTTCTGAAGACCACGAAGGCTTACTTCGCTCCGGACGCCGACGAGCCCCGGTTTGA
>JBAVUZ010000467.1:0-19521 GCA_049697035.1 Candidatus Angelobacter sp.
GCTGAAGGGCGAGATTGAAAACAAAGTCGGATCCCTCGCTGGCACAGGATCCCGATTCGGCCTCTTTGCTTTTGTCTTCCTCATGGTGTTCCGTGAAGGCATAGAGACCGTAGCCATCCTCGCCGGCGTCTCGCTCAACTCTACCGAACTCATGAGCTTTCTGGGGACGCTGCTTGGCGTCGCTCTGGCTGTGGTCTTTGGTGTAATGTTCGTCAAGGGTAGTGTGCGCATTGACTTGCGCAAATTCTTTAGAGTCACCACGGTGATTCTGTTCTTTGTTGCCGCCCAGCTCACGCTTTCAGGTCTGCATGAGCTTTCTGAATCCGGAGTGCTTCCCTCAAGCAAGCGTGAGATGGCTCTCATTGGCCCCATCGCGCGCAATGATTACTTCTTCCCTGTCACCATGCTGGCGTTGGTCGCCATGATGGTGCTGCTGGAATATCGTCGTCGCAAGCCGGAAGCCGTAGTCGCCACCCAGCCCGCCAGCAAGGCTGAAGAACGCAAGCTCCTGTGGACAGCCCACCGCGAACGCCTGTGGGCAGTGCTGGTCTGCGTGACCGCCTTTGTCTTTATCACCACCATCACAGCCGAAGTCATTTATGCGGAAGGCCCGCCGCCGCTCTCGCAAGCCACGGAAGTAACCTTCACCAACGGGAAAGTCACAATTTCCACCAAGGACCTGCCGCAGGGTGAATTGCAGCGCTATGCCGCCAATGTCAACGGCACCCGTGTACGCTTCCTCCTGTATCGCAAACCCGACAACAAAATTGCTTCAGTCTTTGACGCCTGCCAGATCTGTGGCGGCATCGGCTTTTACAAGGGCGCAAGCGGCCTTATCTGTAAGAACTGCGCTGCGCCCATTAATCCGCAGAGCGTGGGCCAGCCCGGCGGCTGCAACCCCATTCCTTTGCAATCAACTCAGGATGGCGATTCCGTTGTGATTTCCATCACTGACCTGGCCCAGCAGGTTGGGCAATTCTCAAAGTAATGTTTCTGCGATTATTGTTCGAATCATTCCGGAGGCAAAAGCGGCGCAAGAGCGTGGCGCTATTGGCCATTGCGCTGGGCATGAGCATTGCCACGGCCATGATCGCTGTCGGAAACGATATCGGCGATAAGATCAATCAGGAGTTGCGCAGCCTTGGCGCCAACCTGGTCATCACTCCTATTGAAGATACGCTCGACGTAAACATTGGCGGCGTCAATCTCAAGCCCGCCCGCGAAGGCGCTTTCATCAACGAGCAGGATCTCATCAAGATCAAGGGCATCTTCTGGGGACACAACATCAAGGGCTACGCGCCATTTCTCAGCGCGCCGCAAAAAATCCTGACGCCCAATGGCGAGATCAAAGCCGAACTGGTCGGCACATACTTCGCCCAGCCGCTGCGTTATGGCAAAGAGGAATTCACAACCGGCGTTCGCAGCGTGAATCCCTGGTGGAAAGTGGAGGGCGCGTGGCCGCAGGATTATGGCGACTTCCCTGAGCAGCTTCCGGCGGACGTCTTAGCCGGCAGCAAACTGGCGCAGCAAGCGGGCCTGAACATCGGCGATCAGATTGAGATCGGCGGCCGCAAGCTGCACATCAGCGGCATCTTGAATTCCGGCGGCGACGAAGACCAGGCCATTGTCGCTCCCTTGCACATCGCGCAGATCATTCTTCACCAGCCCAACGCTGTACGCCGCGTGAGCGTGAGTGCCCTTACCAAGCCAGAAGATGCGTTCGCGCGCAAAGATCCGAGCAAGCTATCGCCGCCTGATCTCGAACGATGGAGTTGCTCGCCTTACGCCAACTCCATCGCTTATCAGTTGCGTGAAGTGCTGCCCAACGCGCGCGTGGAGCAAATTCGTCAGGTGGAACAGAATCAAGGCAAAGTTCTATCTCGCGTTTCCGGACTCATGCTGCTGCTCACGCTCGCAGCTTTGCTGGCCGCTGCGCTTGCGGTCTCTGCCGCCATGGCTGCAACCATCCTTGAACGCCGGCAGGAAGTTGGCCTTATGAAGTCCCTGGGCGCGGGAAATTCCGCCGTGGCTTCCCTCTTCCTCACTGAAGCCGCATTCCTGGCCCTCGCCGGCGGTCTGATTGGCTTTATTGCTGGCGCGGTTCTGGCGCATCGCATTGGACAAAGCATTTTTGGCTCCGCCATCGTGGTTCATCCCGTGGTGCTGGCAGTGGTGCTGTTTGCAGCCGTGCTGGTTACATTTGTTGGCAGTGCGGGGGCCGTGCGCAAAGCCATGCAGTTTGATCCCGCGGTCGTCCTCAGAGGCGACGCATGACCCGCACCCAACTTCTTCTTCGCTTGCTTCTCAAAGCCGCCTGGGTGCGCAAGGACCGCGCTTTCACCGCCCTGGTCTCCGTTGCCGTAGTTGCCACCATCGCCACCGCAGCGCTTACCATTTATTC
This sequence comes from Candidatus Angelobacter sp., assembly GCA_049697035.1. Taxonomy (GTDB): domain Bacteria; phylum Acidobacteriota; class Terriglobia; order Terriglobales; family Acidobacteriaceae; genus Angelobacter. The sequence goes on from JBAVUZ010000467.1 coordinate 2,402, forward strand.
CGATCTCGAAAGTAAGCTCAGCCGCGAGTTCCGCGGATTTGGCGCGAACGTGATTGTCACAAAAGCCTCGGGCCCTTTGACTCCCAGCGAATTGGCCGGCATCGGTAAGACCATTGGCCCTGCGGGCGAGATCGTGCCCGTGGCCTATGCCATTGCGACAGAGGCCACCGGCAAATCCAGAATCGTTGTCGGCGGCGCCGATATCGATAAGCTCCGCAGGCTGAACTCGTCGTGGTCTTTCAGCAATGCAGGCGCGGGCACCGCTTTGGTGGGCGCTCGCGTGGATGAAACCATCACCCACGGCTCGGAGCTCCAACTCTCATTCGGCAAAAATGCTGCTGTGATCAAGCCAGCAGGGTTTTTCCATTCCGGCTCAGACGATGACAGCCGCGTCTATATTCCTCTCGACGATTTCGTACGCCTAACTGGCGTCCAGCCCAACACAGCTCTCGTTCGTATCGAAGGCAAGCCGCAGGATATTCAAGCTGCTATCGCCAGCCTGCGGGCTGCGCTTCCTCAGGCTGAAGTAAAACCTGTCCGCCAGATCACTCAGGCGCAGACCGCCGTCGTCGGCAAGACCCGCTCGGTCGTTCTCGCCTCTTCCGCCGTCGTCGTGGTCCTGATCATGCTCTGCATGGTAGCCACTTTCACCGGGTCAGTGCTTGAACGCCGCAAAGATTTTGCCGTGATGAAAGCCCTGGGAGCTTCCGACCGCGCAGTCAATTTTCTCTTCGCTTCTGAGTCCGCTCTGCTGGCGGTCACAGGCTCTGTCGCAGGATACATTTTGGGCTGCGGCATCGCGTTCTGGATCGGCAAAGCAAATTTTGACGCCGCCATCCTGCCGCAGCCGCTGCTCCTTGTTCCGGTTTTGCTGGGAAGCGTCTTGCTGGCGTTGATTGCGTCCACGGCTCCATTAAGATTGTTGCAGCAGATACAGCCCGCAGGCATCCTGCGAGGAGAATAATGCCGATTGAACTCAAGAACGTGACCCGCGTGTACAAGAGCAACGTCGAGGTGCGCGCGCTCGATGACGTCTCACTCTCGGTCGCCGCGGGCGAATGGCTGGCCGTGATGGGACCTTCCGGTTCCGGGAAATCCACGCTGGTCAACCTGATGGGGTGCCTTGATCAACCCACCACCGGCGAAATCTGGATGCACGGCAAGAACATTTCCAAAATGACTCCGGCGGAGCTGAATCGTTTTCGCGCGGAAAAGATCGGCTTCATCTTCCAGCAATTTCACTTGATTCCCTACCTCACGGCCCTTGAGAACATCATGCTGGCGCAATACTTCCACAGCATGACGGACAAGACCGAAGCCCTTGCCGCGCTCGATCACGTGGGTCTCAGGGACCGCGCCGATCATCTGCCTTCGCAGCTTTCCGGCGGCGAGCAGCAGCGCGTCTGCATTGCCCGCGCCTTGATCAACGATCCGCACATCATCCTGGCCGACGAGCCGACCGGCAACCTTGACGCCGTGAATGAAGAAATCGTGCTGCGCAAGTTGCGTGAAATGCATGCTCAGGGCCGGACCATCATCATGGTCACGCATGATCCGGTTGTCGCCCGCCTCGCCGATCGTCGGCTGGAACTGCACCACGGCAAAATTGCGGCACAAGAAATCTTCGCCCTTGCGGACGAAGAACAGTTCGATGAAGTTCTGGAAGAGCTTTGGGTTCTAGCAGAAAATGGCGAGCCTGCAGAGCTAGGTCGCGTTGAGGTTGAAGGCGCCTTGCCCATGCGGTTGGCGTTGGAACGCATGCAAAGCATGGGGCTGGTCGATCTCACAGAGCACGCCTTGGAGCCGCACACGCACAAGCAGGTGCTCAACCGCTGCCATGTGGCATTCCGTCCGGCTACTGAGCATACAGGCCACGGCGACCACATGATCATCTTCACTGAAAAAGGCCGCAAGCGCGCGGAAGACGTGATCCGCCGGCACCGCCTCGCGGAGCGGCTCTTTACCCAGACCTTTCATGTGCACGATGAGAAAGAGGTTGCGGAAGAAGCCTGCAAGTTCGAGCACATTCTCTCACCGGAAGCGACGGAGCGCATCTGTACGTTCCTGGGACACCCGCGCACATGCCCACACGGCAGTCCAATTCCCGCAGGCGAGTGCTGCATTGCCGCAAAGACAGCCAGCGTCTTGCAGGCGACCGTCAGCACGCCCTTGGCAAAGTGAATAGATAAGTGCATTTCTGTGCAGTTATAGTTTGCATTTCTCTGCCACCATGCCGTGAACTTTCCATCCTGGACTATTCACGCAACATCATCCGATTTTCCGGGTTTATTGATCGCGAGAACGTCGTTGCGTTAACACGTTATTCCTTGATGGCTCTTCTATCGCGTGGGACAATATGACATCCATCAAAAACCAATGCGGTTAGCCTAGGAGCCGTCTTTGATGGCTCTTTTAGCGGGATCGTGTGGCTTATTGGTGCTCGAATCTATAAGTAGTAGAGGTGTATTTTGCAGTTTAGCGGTAAATCTTCGTCTGTACGTTTGTTTGCAGCGGTACTTGCAGTTGCTTTTTCCTTTCCACTAACCGGCCAGACCAACCCAACCAGTTCAATCAAACACGCGAATGTCGCCCTTCCCATCGTTCACATCAAGAACTTTGGGCAGATCAATGAAAATTACTATCGTGGCGCTCAGCCGGAAGGCCAGGATTATAGCGATCTGGAGGCTCTTGGTGTCAAGACCGTCATTAACCTCATTAACGATGAAAAAGGCGATGAAGGAGCTACGGTTCAGGGGATGGGAATGACATATATCCACATTCCCATGACAACCGGCACGCCGCCCACCCCAGAACAGATCAAGCAGTTTCTCTCGCTGGTGGAAGATCCTGCGCATCAACCGGTTTACGTCCACTGTGTGGGAGGGAAACATCGCACGGGTGTTATGACGGCGATCTATCGCATGACGGAAGATGGATGGAATGCGGATCAAGCCTTCAAAGAAATGAAACAATATAAATTCGGAGCGGACTTCCTGCATCCCGAGTTCAAGAGCTTTGTTTACCACTTTCAGCCTGACCACAGCCGCACCGCAACCAATACTAAGCCCACCAACACTAACGCAGCCCCCAATGGCAACGGAAACTCGCGCCCCGTCGGCTCGGATGGTCCCTAATCATTTGAACGCTCCGCTGGCGGCACAATCTTTCTTTGCTGGATTGTGTCGCCAGGCCGGCTAATTCATGTTCTCTAGAAATTACCGTGTATACCAGACGATACTCAAGCCATGCATCTCCGCGTGCGACGCTTGTTTACCGTCCTGGGCTTTGGCCTTCTCACCTTAATTCATATCCATTCTTGCGGGCTCCCGGTGATCCCGGTACACATCATCGGCAATCTCACACGTCGAGCACTCAGCCAACCTGAAATCTCACAGCAAACTGGTCAAAGATCGCAAAGAGGACCGTGGGATAGCTTTTGTAGGTGGCTGCGGCAAATTGATAGAACCGTAATCGAAAAACTCCTTTTGTTTTCTCTACGTCCTCCGCAGTGAAGTCCTTGGTTCGGCCGAACGCCAACTGCTTACTGCTTTGCTCCAAAAACCAAAAAGGAGAGGCAGGTTCTCCTCTCCCTTGTCAGCTCGCCTGGCATGAAGCTTGCGCGCCTGAGCCGGCTATAAAGTGCTACGCAGCAACAAGCTTAGTACAGGTGGAATCCCACCTCTATATTCATTGCCACCGCTACTGGCGTGCCATTTTTCTTGCCCGGTTCAAACAGCCAGCTTTTCACCCGCTCCACCGCTTTCTGGTCCAGTCCCATTCCCAGGCTGTGTACAACCCTGATGTTACGCGGCCGGCCATCCGGGCCAATCACCGCGGCCAAAACCACTGTGCCTTCATACTTGGCTCGTCGGGCTTCTTCAGAAAATTCCGGATCAGGCGTGAACTTAGCTATGGGTGCCGTTACTCCGATATCGCCAAGCTTGTAAGTGCCGCCGCCAAAACCACCACCCTGTCCCGGACCATGTCCCGGGCCAGCGCCGGAGCCGATGCCGTTATTGGTACCAGACCCGATGCCGCCGCCCGTACCGCTTCCATTGGAAGCTGGTCCAGTCACGCGCGCTGACATGGGATTCCCCAGGTTCGGCATGTTGGGATTGTCCGGCAGTTTCACATTGGCCGGCGCAACCACTGTCGCTTCCACCGCAAGCTTGGGTTTAGTGTTCAGGATTTCTACTGTTGGCGGCGCAATCTGCTCTGGCGCAACTTTCGGCAGGTGTCCTTTGCTTTCAAAAATCTTTGAAGCGTTGCCGCCGCCACCGCCGCCCGCCAGCGCTTTGGGAGCTTCAACCGGCTTCATCACAGGTTGATAATCGGTAAGAGGCGGAGCAATCAGCGTGACATGCTCTTCCGGCTTCACCACGGTCGCAGACCGTCCGCCCCAGATGGAAACGGCGATCAGGCCGGCGATAGCAAACGCATGCAAAGTCAGCGACCCTGAAGTCGCTTTCTTGGGGCGGGCAGTACTCCAGATTTCGCCCACGTTTACAGGGCGCGAAGTGATTCGCAGAGGCGGTAATTTTTCCGGGAAGATCGCTTCCTTGACGTTCAGGAATAGAGACGTCAGCATCGATTGATGCATCTGCGGAAGGCCGTTGAGCTTGGGAACATCCTTACCGAAGAACTGATTGGGAACAATTACGTGATTCGCCATTGGTCCGACCCGAGAAACCTTTTCACTACCGGATTCATGTGATCTGCTTACACTCATACCAGATGAGGGATTCGGCGTGAGAGTTGCATTTCTCAGGTGAAGTTTCGATGCTTCATCTTCGCCTGGATGGAGCTTCGCCGTCGGCGAGGAATTTTCTTTGGGCAATTCTCTGTCCTCGTGTTCCCTGGGATTCAAAGTGGGCGCGTTTTTCATTTAGATTCATATTGTGCCCCAGCGTCTGTAAAGAATTGCTAAATTACGTCGAAACGTTCGTAACGTCGGGGCTAAATGGTCATTGGTCTTTCGCGTAGGCAGGAAACCTGTATCTCTGACTGTTTATAATGAAGAATTAGCCCCACTCGGAGTGAACATGCGGCCGCCGCTTGAACTTAAGAAGACCCTGAATCTTCCTAAAACCGACTTCTCCATGAAGGCGAACCTGCCTCAGAACGAGCCCAAGTGGCTTGAGCGCTGGGAGAAGATGGATATTTATCGGAAGATCCGCGAGTCTCGCCGCGGCGCGCCGAGTTATGTGCTGCATGACGGCCCTCCGTACGCGAACGGCGCCATCCATGAAGGCCACGCTCTCAACAAGTGCCTGAAAGATTTTGTGGTGAAGTCAAAAACCATGGCAGGGTTCGATTCGCCCTACGTTCCCGGTTGGGACTGCCACGGTTTACCCATCGAAATCAAAGTGGATGAGAAACTTGGCCGCAAGAAGCTGGAGATACCCGCCATCGCAGTCCGTAGAGAGTGCCGCGCTTACGCGGAAAAGTTTCTCAATATCCAACGTGAGCAATTTAAGCGTCTCGGCATCCTTGGCCGCTGGGAGCAGCCATATTCCACGATGTCAAAGCAGTACGAATCGGTCATCGTGCGCCAACTTTTTGACTTCATGGAAAATGGCGCGGTTTATAAAGGCCTTCGCCCTGTCTATTGGTGCATCCATGATAAGACCGCGCTGGCGGAAGCCGAGATCGAATACTCCAACCATACAAGCCCCAGTGTGTGGGTGAAATACCGGCTCACCAGCGATCCCGCAAAGATCGATCCCGCGCTGGCCGGGAAAAAAGTTTCAACCATTATCTGGACGACGACTCCCTGGACGCTTCCCGCTTCCATGGCAGTGGCATTTCATCCCGATCTGGAATACGTAGCGCTTGAACACAATGGGGAGCTTTACATTGTCGCCGAGGCGCTGGCCAAAGCGAGCATCGATGCCTGCAAGTTCCAAGGCGCATTGATCGTTGCACGTTTCCCAGGCCAGAAACTCGAGTACGCATCATTTGCGCATCCGTTTCTGGATCGCTCAATCCTTGGCGTGCTGGCAAACTACGTGACCACGGAACAAGGCACGGGCGCGGTGCACACTGCGCCTTCGCACGGCGCGGACGATTTCTACACCGGCACAAAGTACAAGCTTGACCAGCGCACCAACGTGGATGAAGCCGGCCATCTTCAAAATGGCTTGCCGGAGTATGAAGGCAAGACGGTCTTTCAGGCCAACGCGCCGATCATCGAACTGCTGCAGTCGCGCGGCGTCCTGATGGCGGAAGCCAAAATCGAGCACTCGTATCCACACTGCTGGCGCTGCCACAATCCCGTGATCTTCCGCGCCACCGAGCAGTGGTTCATTTCCATGGAAGCGCCGGTGGACGGGGGCACGTTGCGCCAGCGCTCGCTTGATGAAATCAAGAAAGTAAAGTGGATTCCGGCCTGGGGTGAAGAGCGTATCAGCAACATGATTGCTACGCGTCCTGACTGGTGCATCTCCCGCCAGCGCGTTTGGGGTGTTCCCATCGCTGTATTTTTCTGCGAAGGCTGCGGAAAGCTTCTAGAGTCCAAAGAATCGCACAGGGCGGTGGTGGATCTTTTTACGCGCGAAGGCGCGGACGCCTGGTACACCAAAGATGCCAAAGACATTTTGCCTGCCGGCACCAAATGCCCCGGCTGCAGTGGCTCTGCTTTCCGCAAAGAGACTGACATTATCGACGTATGGTTTGAGTCCGGCTCCAGCCAGGCCGCCGTGCTGGGCCATGAGCCAGATCTGCCCTGGCCTGCCGACCTCTATCTTGAAGGCGGTGACCAGTATCGCGGATGGTTTCACTCTTCCCTGCTCGTCGCCGTGGGCACTCGCGGTCACGCGCCCTACCGCGCTGTGGCCACTAATGGCTGGACACTCGATCCCCAGGGCCGCGCCACCTCGAAATCTCTCGGCAACGGAATCGATCCTGTAGAGATCGCCAAGAAGCTTGGCGGCGAGATCATCCGGCTGTGGGTCGCGTCGGTCGACTTTCAGGAAGATGTTACGGTTTCAGAAGACCTGATGAAGCAGGTTGCGGAGAATTACCGCAAGGTCCGCAATACGTTCAAGTACCTGCTCAGCAATCTGCCGGACTTTGATCCCACAAAACATGCGGTCAAGTTTGACTACCTTCAGGCTCTCGACAAATACTGGCTGCTGCGCACCGCCGAACTGGCTGATCGCGTGCGCGGCTACTACGACAGGTTTGAGTTCCACCGCATCTATCATCTGGTAAACGAATTTGCCGTGGATCTGAGCACTGGCTTTATAGACGTGGTCAAAGACCGCCTGTACACTTCCGCGCCAAACTCGCACGGGCGACGATCAGCCCAGACGGCGACCTGGCGCATTGCGGAAGCCCTGGTGCGTCTGGTGGCTCCTATCATGAGCTTTACCGCGGATGAAATTTGGTCATTCCTGCCCGCCATTGCGGGCCGCGAGGAAAGCGTGCATTTGGCGCACTTCCCCAAAGCCGATGAGATCACCGGGAGCGTAAGCGACTCCGCCAGCGGCCAGGCTGTCTGGAAAGACTTTGAGACCTTGATGAAAGTTCGCGACGCTGCCCTGAAAGCCCTGGAAGGCGCGCGCCAGGAAAAGACCATCGGCAGCGCCCTGGAGGCGGTAGTCACCATTTCTGCACCGAACGAGATTGTCCCGCTGTTGCAGCGCTATCGCAATGACCTGCGTTTTCTGCTGATTGTCTCTGGAGTTGAGGTAAAAACCAACTCAGGCGGGAACGGGAGCACGCCTTTGCACGTATCTATACAGAAAGCTCCGGGACAAAAGTGTGATCGCTGCTGGAATTATTCTACTCATGTGGGAGAAAATGATCGATATCCCACGGTATGCGAGCGCTGCAGCGCGGCCCTGGCCGAAATTGAAAAAGAATTGGTAAGTTGACGGGGTGCCCTGAATCGAGGGGCAGCCATGAGCGTCTAATGGAAACAATGCGGAAGTACCACATCATGATTGCCGCTCTCATCGTCCTCTGTGACAGGATGACGAAGTGGCTGGTGTCGCAGAAAATCACCCTGCATGACAGCATTGACATTGTCCCCGGCGTCTTCCGTCTGACGCACGTTCAGAACCAGGGTGCGGCCTTCGGCCTTTTCGCCGAATCGCCCTCTGAATGGCGTGTCGCCATGCTCATCCTGTTTTCACTGGCGGCTCTGGCCGTGGTTTCTGCGCTGCTATGGAAGAATGGCAATGCCTTAAACACCACCGCCATCGCTCTTTCACTAGTCTTTGGCGGAGCGCTGGGAAATTTATGGGACCGCGTGACCAGCGGCCGCGTAATCGACTTTATTGATTTTTATCTCGGCTCGCATCACTGGCCGGCCTTTAATATTGCCGATAGCGCCATCGTCGTCGGCGCTCTCCTGCTGTTGAGTGAGATCTTTCTCACCCCGCAAGAGGAGAAAGCCCGGGAAGAGAAAGTGGCAACACAGTAAGACAACGCCATGCCTAAGCGCCCTCTGCTGATCGCACTTGCCGTGCTGCTGCTGGATCGGATTACCAAGTGGGCCGTTGCGCGGACCATCCCTCTGGAAGACGTCATCAATATCATCCCTGGCTTCTTTCGTCTGACTCACCTTGAAAATACCGGCGCCGCCTTCAGCCTCTTTGCCGATTCTCCGTCGCCTTTTCGCACAATTTTACTAATCACGTTCTCCGTGGCAGCTCTGGCAGTAATTTCTTTTCTGCTCTGGAAAGACCGCAGCGTTTTTCACGCCGGCACTCTGGCGCTCTCTCTGATTCTGGGCGGGGCCATTGGCAATCTCTGGGACCGAGTGTCTGACGGCAAGGTCACTGACTTTCTGGATTTCTACATCGGCGTTCACCACTGGCCGCCGTTCAATGTTGCCGATAGCGCCATCGTTGTTGGTGCTCTGCTGCTTTTCATGCGCATGCTGCGCAAGGACCATCCCTCTCAAGCTGCAGCTTGAGAATTGCGTCACCCGATTCTGCTGCTCTCTCCTGAGCAGCGCCTATTTTCGCGAGCTGCTTCCTATCTTGAACATCTCTTTATAAATTGGCTTCATCTTATCCAGCAATTACGCGGTCATTCCGCATACACGCATCGGGGAGCCACTTCAACATGCTGCACAAAAAGTTCTGGATTCTTGTTCTTTGTCTCGGGTTTCTTTTTCCATTGATGTCACACGCGCAATCGCGTGATCGTGATGTTGACAAGCGCGACCTTCAGGGAATCAGTCCGAAATACCATAAATATATTTTCTCCGTAGCGGGAGGCGCGGCCGTGGGCGCAGGCCTTGGCTTTATTCTGCCGGGAGAAAAGACACCTCTAAAACTCATGATGATCGGCGGCGGCGGAGCCAGCACATGGTTTCTGCATACTCACAAGGCGACGCTTGGACCATTTCGTGACTGGGGCATGATCGCCTCCAACACCGCGCTGGGATCCGGGATCGGCTGGCTGGGTTGCAATTGCCATGACGGCTTGATCGGCGGCGCGCTGCTGGGCGGCGGCGGGACTGCTGTCTGGGAAGCGCTTAAGAATGATCATGCGGCGCAAAATACATTTAACGGCACCAAAAACAGCAGCTCACAAAGATAACTTTTCCTCCGCTGAACGAAAAGAGCGCGGGCCTACGGAAGGCTTGCGCTCTTTTTCCTGCAGGTATTCTCTTAATTTTTGGCTTTTGTCGATTCTTCAGGTAAAGCCTGGCAAAGAAAAAAACGACTAGGACTTTCTTTAACCCTGTAACCAATCCGCCTTTAACTCCTCTATTCATTAGGCACTATTTTATGTCTACATCATCAAAAGGGAGATAAGTACATGAATTGGAAGAAACATTTAGCAGTAGGCAGCATGGCATTGCTGTTCGCCATGGGTTTTTTTGCTGTAGCACAGGATAAAGACAAGAGCAGCGCTAAACCTTCTGACCCACAGATTGTTGGCGTGGTCACGGCTGCGGACCAGATCGACATCGACACCGCGAAGCTGGCGCTCAAAAAGACCAAGAACGATCAGGTCAAGCAATTTGCGCAGCAGATGATCGATGATCACACCAAGCTGCAGAACTCGGTCAATGATTTAGGCAAAAAGCTCAACGTAAAGCCGGAGCCTAGTGACATCAGCAAGTCACTGAAAACGGCTGCTGCCGCTGAGACAAAGAAGCTGCGGGGGCTTACCGGCAAGGCTTTTGACACAGAATACATCAGCCATGAGGTGGCATATCACCAGCAGGTGCTTGACGCAGCCGGAAATGTGCTGATCCCTAACGCGCAAAACGCCGAGTTGAAGTCCGCGTTAGAGGGCGCAGCGCCGCTGCTTCAGGGCCATCTGGATCATGCCAAGCAGTTGCAGTCATCTCTGGGCTCGGGAAGCTCACACTAAATCCCATGGCGCCTTTTTTAACAGCGTGGCGTGTGCGGCAGGGGATTGCAGTTCTGGTACTCCTCAGCGGATCAAGCATCTCAGTCGCACACCCGCGCTTCGGCGCCGCTAATATGCGGGAGGCTGGGTTCGCTCTAGTATTTCAAGCCCCAGGACAGAACCTCTCTCCAGCGGAACCTTCAGCCAATGGCCAGGTGATAATGAAGGGCATCCGCTTTCAGCCCGCGGAGCTTACGGTTCATCCTGGTGAAACCGTCGAATTTAAAAATGAAGATATAGTCGCTCACACCGTGACCGCCGATGATGGGAGCTTTGATTCAGGGTTGATTCAGCCCGGCAGCTCGTGGAAAATGACGCTCCAGAAGACCGGCACGCTTGCATACCACTGCACTCCGCACCCGAATATGCACGCGGTCCTGGTCGCCTCAAGCGGCACGCAAGTGAAGGAACGAAATGGTGCCGCACACGGTTTGCCTGGCTTTAGACCGCCTCGCTCGCCACAGGAACTACATCCCATACTCGTCAACTTTACCGCTGCATTGTTGCCGCTCGCGCTGTTCAGCGATCTGTTGGGACGCTGGCTTAAGCGGTCATCATTACACAGCGCAGCAGCATGGATGGTCCTATACGCTGCGATTATTACTCCGCTTACCGGCGCTGCCGGATGGTGGTGGAAGATCCAGTCTGCTGGAACCCTTCCGCCACGCTTAATCGCGGTCCACCAGTGGCTGGGAACATCGCTGGCGCTGATCTTTATTGTGCTCGCCGTCTGGCGGTGGCGCCTTTATCGGCAAAATGCTGTTCCCACTTTGGCTTATCTGATGTTCGCCTTGGTTGTTGTGCTCGCACTCGTGTATCAAGGGAGTCTGGGTGGAGCAATGGTTTTTGGCCATTAGTAAATGAGCGCTATCGCTGCTCATTCTTCGATCTCACGGATGATTGTTTTGTCGAATGCAGCGTAGTCAGTTGGGATAAACGGACATTCAGCTCTTGGAATACAGCAGCTTGTAAATCACCGCGTTGCGCATGATCGCTTGCACGTAATCGCGCGTTTCTGTAAACGGAATTGACTCCACAAACTCTTCCACGTCGCCAAAGTTCCCATTCTTGCGCCAGTCATTCACGCGATCTTCACCCGCATTGTAGGCTGCCAGAGCGTATTCCACCTGGCCATCGTAATGGTCCACAATGTGCCGGAAGTAGCGCGTGCCCAGCCGCAGATTCGTGTCCGCCACCAGCAGTTGGTCGGAGGAAAAATGCCTGATCTTCATCTCCTTGGCCATTCCCTTGCCGACGGTGGGAAGCAATTGCATCAGTCCCATGGCGTTGGCAGGGGAAATGGCGCCAGGATTGAACTCCGACTCTTGACGAATCAAAGACGCAACCAGATGCGGATCTAGCCGGTTGGCCGCCGAGTCGCGCTTCAACACTTCCCAGAACGGCCGGGGGAACAGGCTTTCCCAAACAGGCCGGGGAATCTGCGGGATCTCTGCAGCGAAATAGCCTGGGACGGCGCGCTTAAGCGTCTCAATGGCGCGAATGTAGCTGCCCTGCTCGTTGAATATTTCCGCCACTGACTTGGCTTCCCACGGAGGCGATCCCGCGCTTGCGGCCTGCATCTCCGCCACGGCAAAGTCATAGAGTGCGGCATTCGCCAATAGCTGCGCTTTTTGCGCCCGGATGTTGTCCGCCGGCGTTTCCCAGTCGTGTGAAGGCGCGGGAGGGAGCGGCAGATTTTCCAACACAGGCGGATCGGCGGCCTCATCGCCCATTTTAGGCAGGCGTTCGCGCGCTAAATTTGCATAGTAGTAATAGCGGAAATTCTCCGCGAGTTTCTGATAGTAAGCGCGGGCCAGCTTCTTGTCGCCCTCCTCCTCAGCCATCCGCCCGCGCCAATAAAGGGCATTGGGAACCTCGGCTGAATTGGGATACATGGAAAGCTGCTCTTCAAAAAGCCGTTTGGCCTCATCTTTCTTTCCCATGCGATAGGTAAGCCATGCCGTTTTCCAATGCGAGTACGGTGAGGTCTTCCCATTTTTCTGACGTTGATAAATCTCGGCATAAAACGGCGTGGCTGTCTCGTAATCACGCCGCAACAGGTACATGTTGCCGGCTGACAACAGCGCACTGCCCATCCATGTGCTTTCCGGCGCCAGTGTGCGCAATTGGCCAACGTAATCCCGGTTCTTCTGTCCATCGTCTTTGTCACGCGCTATCTCGGCAAGAAAATAGAGCGTTTGTGCTTTCGCATCAACCGAAGCTGACTGGTTCTGCAAAATGCTTTCAAGCAGATGCTGCGCGTCATCGCGTTTGTGGTTGCGGTAAAGCGCTGCAGCAAACTCCACTTGCATGTCGATCATCCGCTCGGGAGGCGCTTGTTCAACCAGTGGACTCAACTCATTCAGCGCGTCCTGGTAGCGTCTGCCTTTCGTCAACAGCAATACGCGACCGTGCCGCTGATCAAATGTTCCAACAGGCTGAGTCTCACCCTGATTGCGCAATTCGATTGCCGCGGCATCGGCTTCCGGGCTTGTCGGCATCTCAAAATAAAGCTTGTGGAAGATATCGCTGGCTTTGTTCCTATCTCCGGCCGCAAGATATGCACGCGCCAAAGTAATTTCGATATCGGACTTCACCGGCTGGCGATGCTTTTCCAGAAACGCCGCCGCACGATCGGGAGCGTTCGTCGCCATCAGTGCTGAGGCATACAGCATGGCCGCATCGTGCGACTGGAGCGAATCCGGATACTTCTCATCAAATCCTTCCAACGTTTCCAGCACCGCAGCGCGATTATTTTCCCCCTGGTAAGCCAGCGCCTGCATGTAAGCAAGATAGTCGCCCAGGAGCGGCTCCAGTGATTTCGCGCGGCCCCATGACGAACGCGCAGCCACATAATCCTTATCCAGATAATGCGCATAGCCGACGACTACCCACGCCAGTGGACCAGCATCATCTTTTGCGTGCTTCCGTGCATACGCTTCCACACCCTGATAAGCCTGCGGCGTGCGATTCTCCAGAAGCTGCTGCGCCATAGGGCGCAGATCGGCGGACGCAACGAACGCACGTTTGATGTGTCCAAGCTTGCGCTTTGCCAGCGCTTTTTTCTGCGCGTCAGCCGCAGCTTTTTTCGACTTAGCGGACGATGACTTGGCGGACGAGGATTTCTTTTTGGACGTCTGTAGGGAAAAACCCGCCGGAACTGACACCAGCAGTATGAGAAATATGGCTAAGAGACGTCTGACCTGCACTGATTTCAACTTCGCTGAAAACTGGCGCCCATGAGCGACGCATCATTGTCCGCCAGAATTCTGATTAATTCCTGTGTAAAGTAGTCGGCTGAGGCGACAGCGGACTCTGCATAACGCTTGTCATAAGTGGACCGGCTTTTTTCGATATCCACTTTCAAGCGCTCATACAAATCTTTGTGCTGTCTACCCTCTTCAACCCTGGGTTGATTGTACAGCTTAATTTCTTCCACCAGTAGCTTGGCAAAGCGCCGCGCTTTTTTGTGTAGTTCATCCTCTTCAGAACCCGCCGGAGCCGGTGCCGGAGCGCTTGCTGCCATCGCTACGGCAGGTTGAGGAACTTCGTCCGTGGCCGCCGGTCCGCCGGCTTTGCGCAGCGCCGCCAACTCCAACCAGATCGCCGCAAAGCGTGTAAGCGCCTGCAGACCGGAAGAATCAAGAGTACCGCCCGGGACTGTGCCGGCGTCGGCATAAATCATGGCCGCGACTTTATCTTTAACGACCAGCGGCAATACCAGACATTGGCCGTCCGCCGGGCCTTTCATCGATTTGACAAACCCAGCATCAAACTCCTGCGCGGATCCCGCCGCCGGATTCTTTGCCTGAATCGCCTTTCCCACCAGACCGGAGCCGTTTTGAATGTTCAATGTCTTGATGGCGTCGTTCTCTTCAAATCCGATTCCCTGCCAGCCACTGATCGCGCTGCCCTTTACCACAAACAGCGCCACGCGACCAGCAAACCGCGCCTCGCCTTCCAGCAGATGGCGCAGTATGTCCGCCTGAGATCCCGACTCATGGATGGAAGCGGCCGCAGCATTCAGCAGGTCACTGGGAGAAGCGCCCGGCGCGGGCGCCAGGGACTCAACGACCTCCACGGCACGGCGCACGATCTCCGAGCGTAGCCGGGGCAGGGCCGCGTCAAGCACCTCAGCAACCGCCTCTTCAATGATGTTTTGGATTTCCGTCGGACGTGGCATTCCTGGCCGCGATTATAAGAGTTCCTGATTCAGTATCAACCCGTTGGATTACTGATGTCTACACCTCTGGCATCTTAGTTGTTACCGCCGTAAGTACCAGCCCAATTTGGCAAATGCCGACGGGGCGGGCCTATTCCACTACCAGCTTGGCAGCCATGTCTTCATGGTGTGGTCCGCAGATAATTCCGCAAACAACCTTGTATTCGCCCTTGGGTGGATTTTTCAGGGTCACGATCGCCGGCTGTCCTGAGCGTACCGGCTCTTTAATGCCCAGGCCGGGCACGTCAAAGCCATGCTGGACATCAGCCGAGGAAATCTCCAATTCCGTAACCTGATTGGCTTTCACATGGATGATGGCGGGTTCAATCGTGTATTTCTTCATCACGACCTGAATATGCGCGTCTGCGGCTGATTTTGGCTGGTTCCTGCAGCCAAACGCCAGGAAGGCCAATGTTAAGGCAAATAAAGGAAGTAAGCTTTTATTCATATTCGATATGAGGGGCTGATGTAACAAAAAGTTACGGGCCAAGTCTTATATAAGTCCTGAATTTATTTCGCCCAAAAGCCCATTTGGGGCGCAGAACATAGTAAATTAAATTTTGAGTCGGAGCGGCATGGAAACCATCCAAAAGAAGGCAGAGGAAGGTATCACCAGTGAACTGGCGCTCGTCCAGGCAGCCAAGAAAGGCGATCTGGAGGCATTCAGTGAACTGGTTCGGCGGTATGACCGCAATGTCTTCCGGATAGCCCAGCACATTACGCATAATGAGGAAGACGCCCAGGACGTGGTTCAGGACGCATTTCTCAAGGCGTATCAGAATCTTGAGCAGTTCCAGGGGAACTCCAAGTTTTATACCTGGCTGGTTCGGATCGCCGTAAATGAAGCGTTGATGCGGCTGCGCAAGCGGCGCAATGACCGGACCGTTTCGCTCGATGAAGACGTAGAGACCGAAGACGGATCTATCCCGCGGGAAGTTGCGGACTGGAGCCCGAATCCGGAGCAGCTTTACGGCACGTCAGAATTGGGCGACATCCTGAAGAAAACGATTCAGGGGCTTTCGCCGGGTTTTAGAACGGTGTTTGTGTTACGCGATGTTGAAGGACTTTCCACGGAGGAGACAGCAGAAATGCTGAATTTGAGCGTACCTGCGGTAAAATCCCGATTATTACGGGCACGCCTGCAGCTCCGGGAACGTCTGTCCAGGTATTTTAAGAATAAAAAGGGCGGAGACGGCCAACAGTGAAATGCACTGAGTTCTTACAAGAGTTGACCGATTATCTTGACGGCAAAATCAGCGAGAACCTGAAAATCGAGCTGGATGAGCATCTCCATTGGTGCAAAGAATGCCACGTGGTCATGAATACCACCAAGAAGACCATCGAAATTTACCGCGATAATGAGCTTTATGAGCTTCCGGAAAGCCTCCGAAGCCGCCTCCACGACGCCATTATGACCAAATGCCGCAGCAGCAAGTCCGGAAAGAAATCCACCACTTAAAAACAGATCCCATTAATTTCATAGGCTTAGGAGATACAGTGTATTTATTACATGATCCTTAGCCCGTGAAAATTTATGCTCATCGGGGAACGAACCTTTTTCAGGTACTCCGAATCTAATGTAACAGTACGGCAAGACATGAACTAATGTGTACATTAGGACATGTCCTGTAGTACACTACTGCCTGAGTCGGCAAGTTAACGCTATCCAAATGGGAGACCCGTAGTTTGGGGGTGGTGAATTATGGCGAGTCTGCTCGATGTGCTTTTCGGTTGCAGCCACAAGAATTTCAGTTTTCCTATTACCAAACGGCCCGGCCAGCGGCTTTCACCTGCGGCGCAGCTCACCGGAACGTACGTGGCCTGCTTGGGCTGCGGCAAAGAGTTTCCGTATGACTGGCATGAAATGAAGGTGATTGATTCCATGCCAAAGAATTCAAAGGCTTTAGCTGCAAACGCCGCTGAATCTTTTGCCGGGAAATAGCCCCTCTCTTGGGTAAGTTTGAGGCCAGCCCCATATGAAGCTGCGGAGGTTTCCCATGCCCTTCCGCCAGCATCTTCAATAGGGCCTCCTGCCAATTCCGATCTGCCGTTTTCCTGGTCTGGGTCGGCCGTCCGCGCTAATGCAGGGTTCTACCTGAAGTAACCACTATTCCCCGTTTCTGCCACTTAAATCCTGTCATTCTGTAGACGTTTGTGTCATGATTTCATCCAAATTTGGAGGAATTCCATGAACGCTTCCGGTGGATCCAAAGTGACTCGCGATTACGGGGTATTTCGACGGAGCCTCAATCGCCAGAATAATCGACTAACAGAATCGACTTGCAAAAATTGCCGTTCCTTTGTGGCTGCCAGTGTGCGCCCCGAACTGCTGGACTTCATTGAGAAACTCCATTTCTGCATTATGCAAAGCCAGTTCTCCTCGACCCCGGCGACCTAGCCCGGATTTCTCACAAATAAATAGGAAAAAGCCGTTGTTCGTGGCATAAGTGATTTGTCAAAGAATCATTTAGCGCCAGAGGAGACAACGGCTTTTCTATGACAGAGTGTAATCAAGTCAGCT
>JBAVUZ010000468.1:0-6407 GCA_049697035.1 Candidatus Angelobacter sp.
GTCCCTGCCTTCCCGCTCAAAAAACGGATGCGGCTTTACCTCAAGCACCACATAGAGATCGCCCGCTGGGCCGCCATTAGGCCCAACGTCGCCTTGCTCCTGATAACGAATGCGAGTGCCATCTTCCACGCCTGCCGGCACGCTCACGTCAATCGCATGTTCCTTCATCACGCGGCTTTCACCCTTGCATTTGACGCAGGGATCGGAAATTACGCGCCCATGTCCATGGCATGTTGGGCAAGGCCGGGCAATGCTGAACATGGCCTGCTGATACCGTACCTGCCCGCGGCCTGCGCATGTTTGGCATGTGGTTGGCCCCTTTGATCCTGCTGAGCCGGTGCCTTTGCATTGCTCACATGCTTCATACCTGCGCACCTTGGCCTGGGTCTTCTTGCCGAAGGCGGCTTCCTCAAAGGTAAGCGTGATGTCCGCGCGCGCATCCCCGCCGCGCTGCACGCGGGTGCGTCCTCCGCGGCCGCCGCCCACATTCACGCCGAAGAAATCGCTGAAGATGTCGCCAAAAATATCGCTGACGTCGGCGAAGTTGGAACCGTCAAACCCGCCAAAGCCGCCGCCGTTCACGGCAGCGTGGCCATACTGGTCATAGCGCGCGCGCTTGTCCGCGTCCATCAGCACGCTGTAGGCCTCAGTGCACTCCTTAAACTTTTCTTCCGCCTCGGCGTTGCCTGGGTTGCGGTCCGGATGCCACTGCATGGCCAGCTTGCGGTATGAGCTTTTGATCTCCTGCTCAGTGGCCGTGCGGCTCACGCTCAGGATTTCGTAATAATCGCGTTTTGCTTGCGTCGCCAAAATCAGTCCTCAACTAAAGGTAAAAGTCGTGTTGTGTAAAATGCGCAAGCCACAAGTGCCGGGGCAACCGGGCTTCAAGATCCGCTTGTCGCGACCACTCCTCGAGCAGTTCAAGGTTATAACCTGCAGGATGCGCCGGAGCAATTGCAGTATCGTCACCGGTGCAGTCATAGTGCTTGCGCAGTTCGTTTTCACTCAAAACGCGGTAGGCTCTCGCAACAGTTCTCAGCCACTCTACGTCATCGATATTCGCTGGCTTGCCGGCCGCGTGAAACTCTGTTGTGAGTCGATCAAACGCGCTTTTGATGTCCTGTTGCGTCGCAGCCCGATCTACACCCAGGATTTCGTAATAATCGCGTTTTGCTTGCGTCGCCAAACCTTACCTCATTGTTGATACAGAAAGGGGAGTCAAAAGGGGACCGAAATCCCCCGACATAATGATTCTGGAAATTACCACAAAGATTCTTAGTGCTTACCGATCACCGGATGTCCCCGATTACCCGGCTTTCTTCGCCACCCTCACCATCGCCGGCCGCAACAACCGTCCCTTGATCCGATATCCCGGCTGCAACTCTTCCAGCACGTGATGATCCGGTGCCGCGTCGGTTTCAACCATCTCAATGGCTTCATGCAACCGCGGATCAAACGGCTCGCCCTGCGCCGGAACGCGCTCAATGTTCATTTTTTGCAGCACGTCCTGCAGCTGCTTGAAAATCAACTCCACGCCCTTGCGCAGGTCTTCCGGCTTGGCGGCAGCATTCTTCAGCGCCAGAGTAAAACTATCGATTACCGGCAGCAGCGAGCGGGCGGCATCCGACACGGCGTAATCGCGGTATTCAGCGTTTTCCTTGGCCGCACGCTTGCGATAATTATCAAATTCGGCCTGTGATCGCGCCAGCCGTTCAAACAGATCATTGCGTTCCGCGCGCAGCTTTTCCACGTCGCCGCCAGTGGTCGCTACGGAACCCTGGGGATCACTGCCGGAAGCGCTCTTTTCCTCAAACCCGTCCGTAGGATCAGCGGCCGGAAGTTCGTTTTCCAGTACCTGCTTCTGTTCGTCTTTCAACTGCGTGTCTTTCACTTGTTCGTCTTTCAATTGATCTTCAAGGCTGACGTTAGCCTGTCCGTTGCCCTTGCTCATTACTGCACCTGGTCTTTTGATTGGTATTTTCACGTGTTCTCATTCAGCAGCTTGTCAAAAAGCTGCGCGATGTATGAGACCGCCGTGATGGTGTGTTGATAATCCATGCGGGTCGGGCCGATTACCGCCAGCGATCCGCGCATTTCTTCGCCTACGCGCGCAGGCGCCCCGATCAGCACAAAGTTGCGCATCTCCGGCACCGCTTCTTCCAGTCCGATCACCACGCGCACAGCTTCCTGCCGCGTATCCAGATAGGCGGAAAGCAGATCGGCCACGCGTTCTTTCTCTTCAAGGGTCTTTACCAGATCGCGCAGCCTAAGGCGGTCCTGGTCATTGCCCACCAGGTTCGCCACGCCTTCTACAAAAATGTTCTTGGCAGGCTCTTCCGCTGCCAGCGCGCCGCTTTTATCGAGTTCGTCCAGACTCTTCATCAGCCGGTCGTACTCGGAACGTTCAGCATCAATACGCCGGCGCAGCTCTGTCTTGACGTTGCTGATGATCCAACCCCGGAAATTCTCATTGATGTAATTCGCCGCCGTATTCAGGTCGCTCTGGTCCAGGTCCTGCTCCAGGCGCATCATGCGGTCATGCACCACGCCCGATTTTGTTACCACCACGGCCAGCACGCGGTTATTGGCCTGACGCGAGAAGTAAACGTGCTCCAGCGCGTTCTTTGGCCCCGCGTTCCCGATTGCCACTCCGACTCCGCTCGATACCAGCGACAGCACGTGTGACGTCCGTTCCAGAAACTCCTGCACATCCACCGTGCCCTGTAACGTATCTGAAATCAGCGTCTGGTCGGCCACGGATATCGTCGCTTTGCCTGAAATCTGGTCAACGTAATACCTGTAAGCCTGCGATGTTGGCACGCGCCCAGCCGAAGTATGCGGCTGCTCCAGGAATCCGCTGTCAGCCAGGTCCGCCATCACGTTGCGGATCGTCGCCGGACTGAGACCATCTTTATTGTGGCGTGAAAGCGTGCGTGACCCTACCGGCTCACCCGTGGAGATGTAAGTTTCCACAATAGCGGTAAGGATTTCCCGCTCGCGCGGCCCGATTTGACCTGGGTTTGGCATGTTGCAGACTTGCTAAGAGTTTTATTTACAATAACTTGACAGAAATTTTGTAAACTCCTGCTAGTCAGATTTTAAGGACATTAGTGGGCTATTGTCAAGATAGCACTTGGGCAGGGGGAGTGCTAAGAGGCGGCTCTTCGTATTTAGCGATCGGCTCTTGGCTTAAGGCTTTTGCCAATCAGGGTCTTGCACAGATGGCCGCACGACTTCTTAGACCAATTTCCGCCAAAATTTAACTTCATTGTATTGGGAGTAACCAACTGCTCTGAACCAGGAGACAAAGCCAAAGGCCAAGAGCTACAGCCAAGAGCCAGGCGGCTACCGCCACCCTACTGCACCTGAATCACATCTCCCGGCGCGCTCCTGCTCTTGACCTCAGCCAGGCGTATCAGCACCTGCTTGGCAAAGTCATAGAGAGACTTTGCGTGAGGATCGTTCTCCCCTGCCAGCGCTGGCGGGTTACCCGCGTCACCGCCTTTGCGGATCTCAGGGTCAAGCTCAATCGATCCCAGGAAAGGCACGCCGAACTCCTTCGCTGTGCGTTCTACGCCGCCCTTGGAGAAGATATCGATCTCCTGGTGGCAGTGCGGGCAGAGGAAATTGCTCATGTTCTCCACCAGGCCCAGCACGTCAACGCGCGCGGTGCGGAACATCTCAATGGCCTTGCGTCCGTCCTGCAGTGAAACGTCCGAGGGAGTCGATACCACTACAGCGCCCGTAAGAGGCACGGTCTGGAAGAGAGAAATCACAACGTCGCCCGTACCCGGAGGTAGATCGACCACAAGGTAATCCAGGTCGCCCCACACCACTTGCTGCAAGAACTGGCGGATAATCTGGTGCAGCATCGGCCCGCGCCATACGATCGGCTTATCGCCGGGATTCAGGAATCCCACGGAGATGATCTTGACCCCATAATTCTGGAGCGGCTCAATCAGGTTTTCATTCAGCACGCGCGGCTGCTGGCTGGTATGCATCATCAGCGGAACGTTGGGACCATAGACGTCGGTGTCCAGCAGGCCGGTCTTATAGCCCATTTTGGCCAGTGCCACGGCCAGATTCACGGCGATGGTGGTCTTGCCCACGCCGCCCTTGCCTGATCCCACTGCGATGATGTTGCTGACTCCCGGCAGCGGGAATGGTCCCTGCTGCTGGGCTCCGTGCTGATGTCCGTGAGCCATAGGTAAGCTTTGATTATACGGGAACGGCGCTGAGTCAGTTTTTAAGGCGCGAATGCCTGTCGCGGACTAGCTCTTCACCGCATTCTTCCGGCCCAGTTCCCATTTCCTTAGCTCTCGGCGTCGGCCCGCATCCTCATAGCGTCTTTTCTCTTCGGCGGTTTCCGGCGCTACCTCGGGTACGGATTTGTGTTTGCCGTGCGCGTCCACCGCAACAAACGTCAAGTACGCTGACGCCACATGCTGCGTGGTCCCGGCAATATAGTTTTCCACCCAGCACTTTACGCCGATCTCCATGGACGTATTGAACGCGCGGTTGACTGAAGATTTCAAAATCAGCAAATCGCCGATGTTCACTGGCCGTCGAAAATCAATATGGTCGATGGATGCTGTAACCACATGACTGTGCGAGTGCCTGTGCGCGGCCAACGCTCCCGCGATGTCAATGAGGTGCATGAGTCTTCCGCCAAGCAGGTTGCCCAGCGGATTGGCATCGTTCGGCAGAACGACTTCCGCCATTTGCGATTGTGATTCACTTACGGCCCGCGGCGGCACGATGTGGATCGGCGCGTCGCGGCCATCATTCGAATGCATATTGCCATTTTCGCATGAAGGCTTTAGCTATCGAGCAATGACGGGGATTTGTTCTCTCTAGCCTTGCGCCGGGACGGGCGGTGCTGGCCTCACTTTCACAGCTTTGGCCGGGCCATACAGCGCAATACAGCAGGAAGAAGGGCCAGTCAATGAGGCCACGCACAAGAGCTGGTATCAGAATGCTGACGAGAGAATAGAAAGCAACCCATCCCCGACGACCGCCGCGCATCAGCTACTGCTTTGCCGTCCGTGGCCGCCGCTCCAGATACACCTCTACAAAGCATTCGGCCTGGCGTTGCAGGCAAGCGTCGCGCATGGGCGCCAGCCAGCGCTGCGAGTCGCACTCATATTCAAGCCGGCCATACTCCACCGGCTGATGCAGGCGCTCGCTTACGTAGTGGAGCACGATCCGGGATTCTTCGTCGCGTGCCACGGCAAAACGTATTCCATCGGCACAACGGTTGGCCGGCATATGGCAACATCCGCCGGCATAGCCGATGTTGCAGAACTCGCGTAGTTCAACTTCTGAAGGAGTAAGTTCCTCAACTCCGGCGCGACAGATTCCGGCAAATCCGGCGCCCAAGGGCAATCGAGCAGGAAAAGGCCAGCCTATGGAGATTCTTTCGGTCGGAAAAAAAAAGGGACATGCCACAACAGCCAATCGTAGCGCGAGACGCTTCGGGAGTAAAGAAAAACCTGAGCTACTGCACAGCGAACTGTGCAACTACCCATGCAATCGCAAAGCAATTCATCGGAATATGTTAGATTTCTTTAATGACCGAGCCCAGCCGCCTGCAAATGCTTGCCCAATTTCTGGAACAGAACCCCGGCGACGCCTTTGCCCGCTATGGCCTGGCCATGGAATATTCCAAAGCCGGACAGATGGAACAGGCGCTTGCCGAATTCAAAAAGCTTTTGGAACTCCATCCTGACTATACAAATGGCTATTTCATGGCCGCGCAGACGCTGGAGCGCAACGGACGCACCGCTGAAGCAAAGAAAATGCTGGAAAGCGGTGTGGAAGCCGCAAAGCGCACCGGAAACAAGCACGCGCTGTCGGAAATGGCGGGGATGTTGGAAGAGCTCTCTAGCTAATTTCAGCAGCTTTTGTGCGACGAGTTCATCCACTCCCGGATTTTTATCCACACTGCAATCAGAAGGTATGGCGCTCCAATAATATCTAGGGCCGTTGGTGCCCACCACAAGTGCTTCACACAAATCGATGGACTCACTTCACAAGCAACTGCTCCCACCAATCCGCCGATAATTGAGATAGTCGCTGCTGGATTGTGCTGTCGCACCCAGGAGCAAATCGTAAGCTTGTTGAAAATCATCACCATCACTGCCAGCGCCATCAGCAGGCCGAACGCGATCCAACGTGAGTTTGCTTCCACGGTACAAGAATGTGGGAAGATCGGATTTTTGCGGAGAGAAATGGCCGTTTACAGTCAGGAAAAGCTCCATCAGCTTTGCCACATATGAAAGCTAGGCGTTCCTATCGTGCCCGATTCCTTGAGCATGGCTTGTACATCGGCTGAAATTTTAGACAGGGAATCTACGCTGTAATGGATGTGGCCGGCGAAATCCAGGCCCACAGTACCCAGGTTCCGG
>JBAVUZ010000469.1:0-5072 GCA_049697035.1 Candidatus Angelobacter sp.
GGCAGCGGGACGTGCACCTTAAGATTTGGCTGAAAATGGATTTATTTTGAGGTTGAAACAACTATTTTGAATTAAAAGTATTAGCGATGCGGCGGAACCACTGGTTTTTTTAAAATCATCCCTGCCAGGCAACCGCTTTTACTGGATTGATTTACCGTCCTCTTCTTAAAGATATAGCCGCTGCCATGTTCCTTCTTCAGCCACTGAATTGCTTTACGATGTTTCTTCAATGCGGATCCGGTGATGTCCATGCGGTGGAGGCCCGGTTTTGACTGGCTCGGCGCAATGCAGCGAGACGCGAATAAAAAATCTGTGCCCCAGCTGGGTTACTTCCCCGCCGCCAGCTTCGCGCTCAGCTCCTTGAACTCCGCGTCGTTCCGCATCCGGTCGAACGCCGCATCGTCCAGCGCTTTGGCGTTCGTCATTCCCTTCTCCAGTGCCTTTTTCAGCTTCTGGATCGCTGCCTTCTTTTCACCCAATTGAGCGCATGCGGTGGCTGCAAGATAGCTGGCCCACGCGCTTTCCGGCTGGATGATTTCACCAGCCTGAAACATGCTTTTGGCCACGATGAAATCTTTCTTCAGCATTGCCTGCTGGCCGGTTTCAGCGGCATAAGCAAAGGCTGAAGCCAGGCCGCGCTCAATGGCCTGCTTGCGCCACGGACTGGAGCTTTCTTTCTTATCGCGATAGGCGTCATTGACGGCCGAGTCAAGTTGAACAAAGAACTCGGTCCGCTGATCTGATCCCTGATTGATACCCGCAACCAGATTGCCGATTTTTTTGGCGACTTCATCCTGTAGATCAAGCGCCGCCTTCTCATTCTTTTTGGCTTTGCGGAACTCCCCGGATTCAGCCAGAGATTTTGCCAACGCCATCTGCGGGTTCACGTCGCGGAACGAGCTGAAGTCCTGGGCGATTTCACGGTAGGCGCGCTCTGCGGCCAGAACGTCGCCGGATTTCTGCTCCGCCTGCGCTTCCGCCACGCGGCTATCCAACTGTTGCGCGATGAATTCTTTATCGACGACAGCCAGGCCTTTCACCATGGCGCGCAATTGGAGCCACGCCAGCGCGCGCTCGGCAAATTCCTTGGGCATCCAATTGTGCGGGCCGTCATAAACCACAAAGCGGCTTACTACCTTGCGCGCGTCAAACGACTCTTTCAGGTGCAACTGCTCGGGATAATTGAAGTCGGTTGTGCCGGCCACCAAAAACCAGTCGCTCACATCAGGGCCGGGCAGAGTGGCGCCGTTGGGCAGGCCCGCGGAATTGGCGATCACTCCGGCAATGCAGTTCCGGCACGCCAGCGCCACGGTTGACGCGACGCGCGCTCCGCCAGAGAGGCCCGCCGTATAAATGCGGCGCGGATCGATTGCGTAGCGCTCCTTCACGTCAGCCCACAGCGCGCGAATGGCAGCAGAAGGGTCCTCAAAGTTTCTGGAGTTGTTGCTGCCCACCACAATGAATCCGTACTTCTCCGCTGCCTCATGGAACAGCTCGACAGAAACTTCTCCGCGCGCAAACGGATCAAACACCAGCAGCAGCGGCCAGCGTTTTGTTGGCGAATAAGCCGACGGAAGATAGAGCGCGTAGCTGTTTGTGGCATCTGCGAGTGCGGTGGCGGAGGCGTGCACCGTGCCGGGCGCAGGTGTTGGCGTTTGAGCTACAAGGCTCAGGACGCCAGCAAGAACCACTATCGAGAGGAGCCTTGGCATCTTAATTTATTCTGACTGACAAAACGGGAAAACGTCATCCCGCCTTACGCAAGTCCACTGCGTCTGAGTGAACGGCCGAGTGAGCCGGCTGGCTGCATCCAAAGGTATAATTTGTTATCGACTCCCCACCATCAAGGCTCTTTTTCTTGAAGGAGATTTTTTAATGCTAAAGCGGCGCCATATCCATGCGGTTTTACTTTTGCTTCTGGCCTTTTTGGGCGCAGCTCAGGCACAGCAAGCCGCGCCGTCGCAGCCAAAACCGCGCCGGGTCCTGATGTGGAAGGCCGCGTCTCCCACCGCAACGGTCTACCTGGTGGGCTCCATTCACCTGGGCGACAGCAGCATGTATCCGCTGCCCAAAGAAGTTGAATCCGCCTTTGCCGCCGCGAAGGTCCTGGCCGTGGAAATCAACATCAAGAATGCTGACCAGGCCAAAATGATCGGCCTGATTCAGAAATACGGCCTATACACAGCCGACGACTCGCTGACCAAACATCTTTCTAAAGAAACGCAGGCCGCGCTGGACGATTTCTGCACCCGCCACAACGTGCCGCTCCAGGGAATGGAGCAGCTGAAGCCGTGGGTGGTGGCCGTAACCATCGCGGCGATGGCATGGCAACAGGCGGGTGAAGATCCGTCCTTTGGGATCGACATGCACTTCCTCGACGAAAGCAAGCCGCCGCAGCGGATTGACGAACTGGAAACCATGGAATCACAGCTTGCAATCTTTGCTGAAGCCACTGAAGAAGAGCAGCAAAGCATGCTGGCCGCGACCCTGAAACAGGGCGACAAGACCAAAGACATTATCAAGCGCACACAGGCCGCTTACGTGGCCGGCGACCCCGATGCGTTGCAAAAAGTGATGGACGAGCAGGACGACGTAGGATCAAAAAGCCTTGAAAAAAAACTTCTGGATGATCGCAACGTTGTAATGGCTGGCAAGATGGACGAATACCTCAAAGGCAAAGAGCCGATTTTTGTGGTCGTCGGCGCGGCGCACATCATTGGCGACAAGGGCATCGCTAAACAACTGCGCGACAAAGGCTACAAAGTTGAGCAAGTAGTCTTGGAAGCAAAATAGAGTTTTGCTACTTCGAACGCTGCAAACCTTGCTGGGTTGAGCAGGCATTCACGCTTGCGGCAAGAGCAATTAAAAACCGGCTTCAGCCGCTGTGGTGCCTGCTGGATGCCAGAATCACCAATCTTCTAAAACAACATTCCCGTTTCCGGTTGCTGGGCCGCAGGCACAATTTCCTTGATGATCTCCGCATCATCATTGTCTGCGTTTCCCACTCGGGTGCTCACCGGATATTTTTTCATCAGTCGCGCATCAAACGGCTTCAGCAGGTCGGCCACACCTGCAGGATCGGTCATGCCAGGATCAAGCCACAGATCATAATCTTCAGGCTTCACGATCACCGGCATTCGGTCATGGATGCCTGCAACCAGCGCATTCGCATCGGTTGTGAGAATAGTAAAGCTATTCAGTGGAGTGCCCGCGGGATCGTGCCAGCGCTCCCACAGTCCTGCAAACGCAAACAGCGAATCATCCGCCATGCCGATGTTGTACGGTTGCTTTTCCTTCTTGCTAAGCTTCTGCCACTCATAAAAGCCATCGGCCGGAACCAGGCAGCGGCGCTTGCGCATGGCTTCTCGGAAGGCGGCTTTCTCAGCCGCCGTTTCGCACATCGCATTAATCGTTTTGAATCCGATGGAAATATCTTTGGCCCATGACGGTACCAGTCCCCAGCGCATTAATGAGAACTTTCGCTTCGGCTGCTTCCTGTCCTGGCGGACAATCGCCGCTTCCTGCGTCGGCGCAATGTTGTAACGCGGCGTCCAGTGCACTTCGTTCTCGTCGAGACCGAAATGCTCCGCGATGTATCGTTCTTTTGAAGTGAGCCGGTAGCGTCCACACATAGAAAATGAAGTTCGGACGAAACAACAGTCGCGAACTCCGCGACTACCATTCAGCCCTTAGATCAGAACCGCGACGCGCCGATTTTACTTGCGTCCCTGCTTTTCCACGCCCACCGCCGATGGCGCAGCTTCTTTGCCGTTGGGCTCGTACTCGACGATGTATCCCGCCACTGCGCTGGCAGCCACCGTGTACGGACTGGCCAGGTACATCAGTCCGGGGCCGCTGCGGCCAGGGAAATTGCGGTTCTGCGCGCTGATCACCACCTGGTCCGGCCGCGTGGAAACTCCCGGCCCGGCGTTGATGCATGCGCCACAACTAGGCTCAATCACAATCGCGCCCACGCGCTTGAAGATATCCAGATAGCCCTTGCGCACGCAGTATTCGCGCGTCTCCTGCGAGCCAAACTGGATATAGAACTTGCAGGATTCAGCCACGCGCTTGCCTTGTTGCAACGCGTCGGAAAGCACCTGAGCGTACATATCCATGTCGGCGTTCTTGCCGGCCGTGCAGGTTCCGCCATACGCGATCTCCACCGGAACCGGTGTATGCAGGTCGCGAATATATTTGCCGTTGCCCGGATCTCCCGGTGTAGCGACCATCGGCGTAATGTCGTCGGCATTCAACTCGATCACATGCGCATACTGCGCGCTAGGATCGCTGAAGAGACCTTCGCAATATTTCTCCGCCTGTGCGCGTGACATGCCGCGGCGCTCCATCAGGAACTCCACCGTCTTCTGGTCCGGTGCAACAATGCCGGTAAATCCGCCGATCTCTGCTGCCATGTTCGTCATGGTGGCGCGCTCGTCCACGCTCAGTGCTTCAATTGCCTCGCCGGAATATTCCATCACCTTAGCCAGCGCCTTGCCACTGCGGATATATTCCATGCTGAGTAGAAGCAAAATGTAATCCTTCGCGGTCACGTTCGGTTTGCGCTTGCCTCGAACTATCACTTTTACTGACTCCGGCACTTTCACGCGAACGTCTTTTGTGATCCATGAATTAAAAACGTCCGTTGTCCCGATGCCGAACGCAATGCAGCCCACTGCGCCCACATGCGGCGTATGCGAATCAGAACCGACGTTCATTTGGCCGGGCAACGCATACATTTCCGCAACAATGGAATGGCAGATTCCTTCCGAGCCCTTTCGGTCTTTCAACTCGCCATGCAGCCGGATTCCCTGCTTGGCCGCAAAGTCTTCCTGCTTGTACTTGAGCTGCCCCGCCAGATCGAGCAAGCCCATCTTCTTCTTTTCTTCAGAAATCACTTCGTCCAGAAACGTCAGGTGATCGCGGAAGAACAGGATTGTCTGCGGATCGTTGACCTTGGCGTCCTTCCCCACAAAATATTCAAAGAAGATCGCCGACATCGGCGTCACATACTCATGGCTGAAACGAAGATCGGTGCGGGCAAAGCCTGAATCGCCCGGCTTCACATAACC
>JBAVUZ010000470.1:0-5821 GCA_049697035.1 Candidatus Angelobacter sp.
GCGCCGTACAGGACGAACTCGTCACCATCCGCGGTGAGCGCTTTGTCATCCCCGTAAAGACTGAGCAGCGCAAGCGCGTCAATGGCGTGGTTCACGGCGCAAGCTCCAGCGGACAGACCATGTTCATTGAGCCGCTTGAAACCATCGAGCAGAACAATGATCTTGTTCGTCTGCTGGAAGAAGAGCAGGCTGAAATTCGCCGCATCCTGCAGGAGATGACCGAGCGACTGGGCGAGCACAGTGAAGCCATCGCCACCGCCACCAACGTAATGGCGGAAGTGGAGCTGCAAATCGGCAAAGCGCGCTTCGCCGTCGACTACGATTGCGTCCGCCCGGAGCTCACCAGTTCTGAACCAACCGAAGCCTTTACTGAGCTGCGCGCGGCGCGACATCCGCTGCTGGAGCGCAACCTTAAGGCCAAAGGCGGCAAGGTTGTTCCGCTCACGCTTGAGATGGACGCCAACCATCGCCAGCTCATCATCAGCGGCCCCAACACGGGCGGCAAAACCGTGGGCCTCAAGACTCTTGGATTGCTGGCGCTCATGGCGCAGGCCGGCGTTCCCGTGCCCGCCACCACGGCGCGGCTGCCGGTGTTTGACTCCGTGCTTGCCGATATTGGCGACTATCAGTCGATCGAGCAAAATCTTTCCACCTTCTCCGCGCATGTCACTAACATTGATTTCATCTCGCGCACCGCATCCGCGCATTCCCTCGTCCTGCTGGACGAACTCGGCTCCGCCACCGATCCTGAAGAGGGCGCGGCCCTCGCCGTGGCCATTGCTGACCATTTTCGCCGCAGCGGCGCGCTCAGCGTCATCTCCACGCACCACACATCGCTCAAGGTTTATGCCGCCAACACCACAGGCGTGCTCAACGCCGCCGTGGGCTTCAACGAAGACACTCTTCAGCCCACCTATGAGCTGCGCGTCGGCGTGCCGGGAGCTTCTGCGGGCATCAACATCGCGCAGCGTCTCGGCCTCAATCGACAAATTACTGACGCCGCGCGTGAACGCCTGACCACGCAGACGCAGGACGTAAGCAAGTTTCTCGACCGTCTGCACTCTCAGCTGCGCGACCTCGAACAAGATCGCGAGCGCGCACAAAAGCGCGAACAGGACCTTGCCCGCGAGCAGAAGCGCCTTGAAGCTGAAGGCCAGCAGGAGCAGCGGCAAAAAGTCCGCGAATTTGAGCGCAAAATGGAATCGCTCATCAAGGACTTTGAGTACCAGGTGCGTGAGGCCGTCAGCGCCGTGCAGGACCGCGCCGCCGCACAAAAGCTCAGCAAGCAGGCGGAGCAGCGCATTGCCAAGCTGCGCCGTGAATTCAAAGAACAGTTTGACGCCGGCGTGGTCGCCCACAAAACCGGCGCAGACCAGGGCGATCCCAACGCGCGCCCGCATGAAGTCAAACACATCTCTGAAGGCGATACCGTTAAGCTCAAGTCCCTGGGCCGCACGGCGGTAATCAAGCGCAAACTCGACGAGAACACCTTTGAAGTCGAAATCGGCAACATGAAGATGAAGATTCCCCGGCATGACGTTGCCGAGGTCTTTTCTCCTTCCGGCGGCGTAGGAAAAAGCGCGGCAGTCAACCCCGTCGCCGCAGCCCGCGCCCGGGGAATCTCAGTCACGCTCAAAGAAGATTCCAGCGCGCCCACTGAGCTCAACGTGATCGGCCGCAACGTGGACGAAGCTACCAGCGCGGTAGAAAAATTCATCGACCGCGCATTTCTCGCCGGCCTCACGCGTGTGCGCATCGTCCACGGCAGCGGCATGGGAATCCTCCGTAAAGCTCTCCGTCAATACCTGCAAAAACATCCGCACGTTGCCACCGTCGCCGAACCCCAGCAAAATGAGGGCGGGGCAGGGGCAACGGTTGTGGAATTGAGGGAATAGCAAAAAGCAAAATCTCACCACGGAGGCGCGGAGAAAGAGATTTTTTCTGTAATCCCGAGCGGAGCGAGGGAGTCCTATAGCCGTCAATCATTGAAGGGCCCTGCAGATTGACTGCCGAATAGCACAGAGCGCCTCACTTGTAATTTATCGTGTAAAGTTTCTGTTGGAATAGTGATCCCCTCCGCTTTCGGCGTTCGGGATTTCAGAAAAGCTTATGCCACTCACAATCGTAAAAGCCGGAGACCCGGTGCTGCGCAGGCCTGCCCGGGCGCTGAGGCCGAATGAGATCCGCAGCCGCGAGATCCGCGAACTGATCCAGCAGATGAAAGAGACCATGTACGCCGCGCCGGGCGTTGGGCTGGCCGCGCCGCAGATTGGACAGGGCATTCAACTGGCGGTGATTGAGGACCGTCCGGAATATATAAAGGACTGGACGCCGGAACAACTGGCGGAGCGCGAGCGCCAGACAGTGCCCTTCCACGTGATCATCAATCCAAAGATCACGCTGCTGGGCGAAGAGCGCGTGGAATATTTTGAAGGCTGCCTGAGCCTGGACAACCTGATGGCGCTGACGCCGCGAGCGCGCCGCGTCCGCGTGGAATGTGTGGACGAAAAGGGCGAAGCCAAAGTGATTGAGGCCAGCGGCTGGTATGCGCGCATTTTGCAGCATGAGATTGACCATCTGGCGGGAACGATGTACGTGGACCACATGTATCCGCGCACGTTGATGACAGTGGAGAACTTTACTCAGCACTGGAAGGGCAAGACGCTGCCGGAGCTGCGGAACCAACTACTCGCGACGGAAAAATGGCGATAGATAACATTGTTTTAGATATCTCAACCCCAATCATTTACACTTCCCATTCAAAAAAATCATTGAAGGAAACTACATGAACAGGACCGCCTTTCATTTCACAGTCGCCATTATTTTGCTTGCGGCTAGCTCCTCCCGTGCGCAGAGCCACGCTGGGCCTTCACCAGAGGACAGCGCGAATCCAGCGGAGCAAGTGTTCAAGAATATTCAGGTGCTCAAGGGCACGCCGGCGAACCAGATAGTTCCGTCGATGCAGTTCATTGCCAATTCACTGGGCGTGGAGTGCGGTTTCTGCCACGTGCGCGGCGCGAATGAGAAGGACGACAAGAAGACCAAGCAGACCGCACGCCAGATGATCCAGATGCAGATGGCGATCAATCGCGAGAACTTCAAGGACGAGCGCGAGGTGACGTGTTTCTCCTGCCATCGCGGGTCACATGATCCGGTGGGCGTGCCGATCATTGCGGAGGGAGAACCAAAAAGGCCTGAGCCGGAGAAGGAGGAAGCGGCCGCGCCGGCATTGCCCACGGCCGACGAAATCCTGAATAAATATGTTCAGGCCGTTGGCGGAGCGGCAGCGCTGGAGAAGATCACCAGCCGCGTGGAGAAAGGGACGATCCGCTTTGGTCCGCAGCAGCTTCAGGTTGAGGTGCTGGCCAAAGCCCCGAACAAGCGCATCTCCATGGTGCACACGCCAAACGGAGACAACATCACCGCATTTGACGGGCATGCGGGATGGATCGGGAATCCCGGGCCGAGGCCGCCGCGCGATATGAGCGAACCGGAAAGCGAAGCCTTTGGTTTTGATTCCACGTTCTACCTGCCCACGGAACTCAAAAAGATGTTTGCCCAGTTCCGCGTCCGCCCGGCGGCGGAAAAGATTGACGGGCACGACGTGGTGCAGTTGATTGGCGCGAACTCGGGAAAGCCCCCAATGCGACTGTTCTTTGATAAAGAGTCAGGCCTGCTGGTGCGCACCATTCGCTATGCCGACACCCCGCTGGGCCGCAATCCGACACAAGTGGATTATGCGGATTATCGCGCGCAGGGCGGAGTAAAAATTCCGTTCCAGTGGACCCTTGCGCGACCGCTGGGGCGCTTTACGATTCAGATAGCCGAACTGCAGCAGAATGTGCCGGTAGACGACAAGAAGTTTGAGAAACCGGCTGCTGCGGCGGTTGCGCCAGCGGAGCAGAAACCGCCAGCCAAGTAGTTGCGAAGCAGCAAGAGATTTACCGCGGATTTTCGCGGATAGAAGTATTGACGCAGATTTGCGCAGATGAAGCCCTGATCGCAAGTGGCAGCGTGGATGAATCTCTATGATTTCCGATGAACGGATCCGTCAGCTAATAGCGTTGGGAAGTGAAAATAGAAGCCTTGATTACAAGGCGCCTTTTTCGTGGGCTACGCTTGGAAAAGATGAAAAACACGGGATCATCAAAGATGTTCTAGCTTTTTCCAACACTCGTGACGGCGGTGTAATTCTTGTCGGAGTTGATGACAAAACCGGACAACACATCGGCCTCGCGGCAGAGGAGGCTGCTTCTTTCGACCAAACGAAGTTCAACGACTTAGTTCATGTCTATACTGATCCCCGACACACGTGCAACGTATACCGCCGGATTCTCGATGGCAAGAACATCGTAGCTATCGAGGTCCCAGAATTCAAAGACGTTCCCATACTTTGTAAGCAGACAGCAGGTTCGACGGTGGATCCCAACAAGATATTATTGCGAAAAGCTGCTTTATACATACGCACTGAAAAGGCTAGCTCCGTAATGATCGAAACTGCTGATGATATGCGCGAACTGATTAATCGTGCGCTGTTTCGCCGTCAAGACGACCTGCTGACTGCGATGAATCGAATCATTAACCCACAGAAGCAGCCTGAGGCAGCATCGGATTCTACGAAATATGAGCGTGAAATATTCGACACTGAGAATTTTTTTACAGACCATATTGGCCCTCCTCTAAAGTCCCTTGGCCATTGGGCAGTAACCTTTCAGCCGGAAATATATCTCCCAGATCGGTTTGCCGACTTGCTCAGCGTGCAAAAATATGTCCATCAAGCCCAAGTCACATTGCGTGGGTGGAGCTTTCCTCATATGATCCAAGAGAACAGCTCAAATTTTAGCCGCGGTTTTCAATGTTGGGTAGATCGGACAGGCCCCATGAATCGATATTTGGAGGCTTTTCGGGCGTATCGTAGTGGTCTATTTCATTGGAAAGGAGCTCTTTGGGAAGAATCTGCAAGAGGCTACGCAGATAGCAACATTCTTGATTGGACTGGAGTCATTCTCGACTTTACTGAATGGCTTCTTTTTGCTCAGCGCTATTATGAACAATTTCTAGAGATGAGTGATCGGCTAAACGTTAAATTTGTTCTTTCTAAAGCACAGGGACGTACTCTTGTTGCACCTCCGGATAGTATGCCTCTTTGGGATCGTTTTTCTTCACGAGAAAATGAGATTATTTTGCAGGAATTGCTCGATGTCGTGGAACTGCGCGTCGATGCTGCGGCTATCGCTCGTCGGTTTGTGCGCCGGACATTTGAAATATTTAATTGGAACAATGTAGATGACGCAACTATCGCAAGTAAGCAGAAGCAATATATGTCAGGTCATTTTTGACGTCGCCGTAAATTGATCCAGATAGGCGCAGAGGAAATCCGGTGAGGAAGCCAGAAAGGACGCTTTCGGCGCCGATAGATCCGCCTCACGTTAAGAACGTTCACCCCAGATTTCTTGAAAGTCCAGTATCAGTTTGTCGAATATCTCCTTCAAAGCATCAATGCTAAAGTGAACCCCTTGCAGCAAGATAACCAAAAGCATGAGCCGGTGGGCTGTTTTAAGTGCTTGATCGGCTTCGGTTCTTTGAAATTCGTGATCAAAGGTAATGTGCTCATCAGTCTCCTTTAACCGTGCCAAAATTCCAGCTACATTGCTGTGAGCGTAACGGAGCGGACGCAGGTAAGCCTCAAAAACGAGTTTGCCAAGATCAAGCCCTCCTTCCTTTTGAACGAGTTTTGCCATCGCAACCAAGTCAAGTTTGCTCCACGTGTGGTTTGGGCGTTTAGCTCCGCATTCCTGGCAGGCTGTGATTTCAAACCGAC
>JBAVUZ010000471.1:0-4227 GCA_049697035.1 Candidatus Angelobacter sp.
GACCTTATTCTTGGCGGCAATCGCCACATCGGGCACAATCACCAGATCAGGGATCACCGTGTAGGCCGCCACCGGGATAATGCCAATATCCGCCGAGCCTTCCTTCAATTGCTCCGCGCAACGTGACGGAATGGTATAGCTGATTTCAAAATGCTGCCGCAATCGATCTGCGGTTTCTCCGTTCTCAAAGTCCCACATGAGCGGAGCGGTGTTCAGGAAGCTAATGGCAGAGATGCGGAGAGGGGACATGTACCTTTATTTTAGCAAGCAGCTGCAGCGTAGGTGAAAATCAATTGAAAGCCAAATTTACCGCGGATTTACGCGGATCGGCGCGGATCAAGAAATACGTAACCTGGAGGCGCGTTATCTTCCGGCACGTCACTTGTGGGGTTGACAGCCTTTTCAGAATCCGTGTACAGTCCGCCAAAGTTCCCATCGGGAAGGCGCAAGGTCGCAATGTCCACAGCAAGAGCTGTTACTTCAAACTCAATTTACTGG
Source organism: Candidatus Angelobacter sp. (assembly GCA_049697035.1). Classification (GTDB taxonomy): domain Bacteria; phylum Acidobacteriota; class Terriglobia; order Terriglobales; family Acidobacteriaceae; genus Angelobacter. The sequence goes on from JBAVUZ010000471.1 coordinate 499, forward strand.
CTGGCGCTTTCCCTTACGCCGGGCGTTGGCCCCACCCGTGGGCGCAAACTGGTGGAGCGGTTTGCCACCATCCAGGATGTTTTTCACGCCTCGCTGACCGAACTGGAAGCCGAGAATCTGCAGGCGCACTCCGCGCAGCACATCGCGCTGGGGAAATCGCTGGAGCTGGCGAATGACGAGCTTGCGAAGGCCGCGGCCGCGGGTATTCAGATTGTCTGTCGTAACGATGAAGGCTGGCCTGCGCGCCTGAGCGAGATTTATGATCCGCCGCTGGTCCTTTATGTGCGCGGAAATATTGAAGCGCTGTCACGCCCCGGAATAGCGATTGTCGGTACGCGCCACCCCACGCCGTACGGAATAGGGATGGCCGAGCGCTTGAGCTGTGACCTTGCTTCGCGTGGCCTGGCGATCTTCAGCGGCATGGCGCGTGGTGTCGATACGGCCGGCCATCGCGGGGCTATTAAGGGCAAAGGCAAGACCGTTGCCGTTTTCGGCACAGGCGTAGACATCATCTACCCGCGTGAGAACAAGAAGATCGCGGAGAGCATTCTTGAGTGTGGTGGCGCGCTCGTCAGCGAGTTCCCTCTGGAATCGTTTGCTGCGCCGCAGAATTTTCCCATCCGTAACCGCATTATCAGCGGCCTGGCTTTAGGTGTCCTGGTGGTCGAAGCCGGAGAGTACAGCGGCACGCGCATCACGGCGCGTTGCGCTCTGGAGCAGAGCCGTGAGATCTTTGCCGTGCCGGGCAATGTGATCTCCCGCAACTCCTGGGGACCGAATACGCTGATCAAGCAGGGAGCCAAGCTAACTGCAACATGGGAAGACATTTGGGAGGAATTGCCAGCCGACGTAAAACACCAGCTTGAATCCGAATGGGCGCCGCAAGCATCAGAGGAGGAGCCCACCAGCAGCCTGTTCGGCAATGAATTGAGTCCGGCGGAAAAGAAGCTGCTGTCAATCCTGCGCCAGGACGAATCAACACACATCGACGCAATCATGGAAAAACTAGAGGGCCAAATTTCTTCGTCGGAGGTTTTTACCGCGCTTTTTGAGTTGGAACTGAGCGGCAAGGTCAAGCAGATGGCGGGGAAGAATTATGTCAAGAGCTTCTAAGGCGGCTTTTGGCCATTGGCTCTTGGCTTTTAGCTTTGTGATGTTAGTTTTAGATTTCGAATCACTCGGAGTGCTCGGTGAGGAATTATCGTGATTTGGAAGTCTGGGAAAAGGCGCATAAATTTACATTGTTGCTTTATCAGAAAAGCCGCTCTTTTCCCCAAGGAAGAATTTTACGGTCTCACGTCGCAATTGCGCCGATCGGCGATGTCAATCGGCGCGAACCTCGCCGAAGGATGTGGCCGTCAAACAACACCTGAGCTTGCGCGTTTTGTACGGATAGCAATGGGCTCAGCCAGTGAATTGGATTATCACCTTCTGCTCGCGCATGATTTCGGGTACTTGCAATCTGACGAACATAAAGATTTTTCTCACGAACTGACCAGAATTCGAAAGATGCTGGCATCATTGCTTGCAACACTCGAATCCGGAACGAAGCAGAAGGCTGCTGGAGTAGGTGGAAACAGCTAGACATCAAGCGATAACGGAACAAGAAAAGCGTCAGTTGCACATGCTTGGCCAAGAGCCAAAAGCCAAGAGCGAAGAACCAAAGCCTTTAGTCATGTTTGTCGCTTCGGCCTGATTCGTGGTAGCTTCAACTTGAATTACAGGGAAAACAGCAATTGCCAAAATCACTCGTAATCGTCGAATCGCCCACCAAGGCGAAGACCATCAATAAATACCTGGGCAAGGACTACGAAGTCGAAGCCTCGCTGGGTCACATCAAAGATCTGCCCAAGAGCCAGCTCGGCGTGGACCTGGAGAGTGATGATTTCTCCACCGAGTACGTGGTGATCCCAGGAAAAGAAAAAGTTGTGGCCAAACTGAAGAAGATGGCCAAAGGCGCGCTCGCCGTGTATCTGGCGCCTGACCCGGACCGCGAAGGCGAAGCTATTGCCGCGCATCTTGAAGAAGAGCTCAGCGAAAATGGCGTCGGCAAGAAAAAGAAAAAAGGCGGGATTGAGTTCCATCGCGTGACCTTTAATGAGATCACCAAGAAAGCGGTGCAGGAGGCGTTCAAGCACCCGCGCGATATTGACCGCAACCTGGTGGACGCGCAGCAGACACGCCGCGTGCTGGACCGCATTGTGGGGTATCAGGTATCGCCGCTGCTATGGGACAAAGTTCGTCGCGGTCTTTCCGCCGGACGTGTCCAGACTGTTGCACTGCGGCTGATCGTGGAGCGCGAGCGCGAAGTCAAAGCGTTTGAGAAGAAAGAATACTGGACCATTGACGCGCATCTTTTTGGTGGCAAGCCGCCCGCGTTCGATGCACGCTTTGTGGGCCGTGGTGACGAAAAGACCGAAGTCCCGAACGAGGAAGAATCGAAGAAGATCACCAGCGCACTGGAGCAGGCGCAGTGGTCGGTTCGCAACATTGAGAAAAAGGAGCGCCGCCGCAGTCCTGCTCCGCCGTTTACCACCAGCAAGCTGCAGCAGGATGGCTCACGCAAGCTGCGCTTCAGCGTAAAGCGCGTGATGATGATTGCCCAGCGCCTCTATGAAGGCATTGATCTGGGCAGCGACGAAGGCTCCGTCGGCCTGATTACCTATATGCGTACGGATTCGGTGCAGGTCTCACCCGACGCGCTGACGGAAGTTCGAGAACTGATAAATGGAACTTACGGCAAAGATTTCCTGCCTGAGAAGCCGAACGAGTACAAATCGCGGAAAGCGGCGCAGGAAGCCCATGAAGCGATCCGACCGTCATCGGTTGCGCGCCATCCTGATGAGATCAAAAAGTATCTTCAGGAAGATGAATACAAAGTTTACAAATTGATCTGGCAGCGCTTTGTGGCGTCGCAGATGACGCCCGCAGTCTTTGACCAGACCAGCATCGATATTGAAGCCAAAGCTGCAAGCGAATCGTTCACTTTCCGCGTAACCGGATCGGTGCTGAAGTTTGAAGGCTTCCTGAAAATCTACGAGGAATCCAAGGACTCCAAGGACGAAGAAGATGAGGCGCTCAAGCACAAGTTGCCTCCGCTGGAAGTGGGCCAGAAGCTTACGCTGCGCGAACTGAAGCCGGAACAGCATTTCACTGAGCCGCCGCCGCGATTCAATGAAGCGTCACTGGTGAAGGAACTGGAAGAGCGCGGCATCGGCCGGCCTTCAACATACTCGACCATCCTTTCGACCATCCAGGAGCGCCAGTACGTGCAGAAGATTGGCGGCAAGTTCATACCCACAGAGACGGGACTGGTTGTGACCGATCTGCTGGTCAAGAACTTTGAAGAGATTTTTGATCCAGCTTACACGGCGCGGCTGGAAGAAGAGCTGGACGAGATCGAAGAAGGCAAAGAAAAGTGGACTGACGCGCTGGGCGGCTTCTATAAAAAGTTTTCCAAGGACCTCCGCTACGCGGAAAAGCACATGGAAAACGTGAAGCGGATGGAGAAGCCCACAGACGAGAAGTGTGAGCGCTGCGGCTCTCCGCTGGTGCTCAAGTGGGGCAAACATGGCTCGTTCTACGCCTGCAGTGCCTATAAAAAGGATGATCCTGAGAGCTGCACGTTCACCAAAGAGAATCCGGTCAACCTCCCTGATTTTGACGGCGCAGAAATGCCGGAGACAGGCCAGGATGAATACTGCGAGAACTGCGGACGCGTGATGGTGT
>JBAVUZ010000472.1:0-8885 GCA_049697035.1 Candidatus Angelobacter sp.
CAGAGAAAGATCGAATTATCCACTTACTTTATGGGTGTTGCCGGGGCGGGAGCTGCACTTAAAAATTGGCTACGACGCAAATCGGCTGCACGATGCCGGCATTGCGCGCTTTATCCGCGAGTATCAGGTGTTGCTGGAAGCGATTTCAGCCAATCCTGAGCAAACCATTGCAGCAGTGTTGCAATCCTGTGAGCTGCCAGTCGAAATGACACGACGGCTGCCGGTGGCGCAGAAGGAAACAGACCGCCTGCAAGGGGAAGATGTGCCCGACTTTGCGCACACCGCCAGACAAGGAGAGATATAAGACGTGAGCAGTCTTTCGCGTTCGGCTGAAGTTGCGGCAAAAAAAGGTGACCTTGCGGAGCGCACGCGTGGAGAAGGCAGGGGCCCAAGTTCGTCCGGCCGCTCGAAAGAGAGCGGCTGCGCGATCCATCAGTTATTTGAAGCACGGACGCTTCGTTCACCGGACGGAGTCGCCGTCGTTTGTGAAAACGAAACGCTAACCTATGGGGAATTGAACGAGCAGGCCAATGCCGTGGCGCACTATCTACTAGATCTTGGCGTGCAACCGGAGGCCGTGGTGGGCCTGTGCGTGGAGCGCTCGGTTGAGATGCTCGTTGGAATTCTGGGCATTCTCAAGACCGGGGCCGTCTATCTTCCTCTGGATCCGCGCTATCCGCAGAAGCGGCTGGCGCTGATGCTTGCGGATGCAAGTGTTGGATTCGTGGTGACGCAAGAGCATTTAGCAATACGGCTGCCACAGGAAGGCACGGCAATCGTCTGTCTCGATAGAGACCGCGAGCACATTGCAAAGCAATCCGTCGAAAATCCTGACGTTCATGTATTTCGCGACAATGCAGCCTACGTGATCTATACCTCGGGCTCGACGGGAAAGCCCAAAGGGGTTGTCGTCACGCACGGAAATGTGTTGCGCCTGTTCACAGAGACGCATGCCTGGTTCAACTTTTCCCAGCATGATGTATGGACTCTTTTCCATTCTTACGCGTTTGATTTCAGCGTATGGGAGATTTTGGGCGCGTTGTTTCACGGCGGCAAGCTTGTGATCGTTCCGTATTTTGTCAGCCGCAACCCAGAGGCATTCTATGAACTGCTCTGCCGGGAGCGTGTGACGGTGTTGAGCCAGACGCCTTCGTCTTTTCGCCAATTAATACAGGTGGACGTTAGTCCGGGACGACTGGATCTGCGATTGGTGATCTTTGGCGGCGAGGCCCTGGAATTGCAGAGCCTGAAGCCATGGTTTGAGCGGCACGGCGACGAGCACCCGCAGCTAGTAAACATGTTCGGGATCACCGAGACCACGGTTCACGTCACGTATCGCCGAATTCTGCATGCTGACGTTCACGCCAAACGCGGCAGTGTTATTGGCCGGTCGATTCCTGATCTGCAAGTGTACTTGCTTGACCAACATCTGGACCCGGTTGGCGAAGAGGAAACCGGTGAAATGTATGTGGGGGGCCAAGGTTTGGCGCGAGGCTATTGGCGCCGTCCAGAGTTGACCGCGGAAAGGTTTGTTCCCGATCCATTCAGTAAAGAAAGCGGCGCGCGGCTCTATCGCACCGGCGACCTGGCGAATTTACGAGACGCAGATCTGGAGTATCTGGGGCGCATTGATGACCAGGTAAAAGTACGCGCCTTCCGCATTGAATTGGGAGAAATTGAATCCGCAATCATGCAGTGCTCAGGCGTCACGGAGTGTGTGGTCACTGCGCACCAAGACGAAAGCGGCGATAAACGTCTGGCTGCTTACGTGGTCAGCAGCAACGCCGTGCTGGACACAGATGGGTTACGCAACAACCTAAAAGAGAGGCTGCCGGATTACATGCTGCCGGCCGCTTTTATTCCCATCAAGGCACTGCCGCTGACAGAGAATGGCAAAGTAGCTCGTCAAGCATTACCGCAGCCGGAATGGAGTGCATCCACCTTTGTCAACGGCCATACGCCGCCGCGTACGCCGGCGGAGGAAGCATTGGCCCAGGCATGGAGCGAAGCTCTGGGACTCAGCAGCATTGGAATTGATGACAATTTTTTTGATGTAGGCGGCGATTCTATCCGCAGCATCAAGGCGCGCGCCAAGGCCCTTGAGCGGGGCATGAGCTTTACGATTCAGCAGCTTTTCCAAAATCCCACGGTCCGCAGGCTTAGTGAAGAGATCAGCCACGCGCAAGTAAACCCAGAAAACCGCAATCTGTACACGCCCTTCAGCATGATCTCTGAGGAGGATCGCGGGAAAATGCCGGCAGATGTTGAGGATGCCTACCCAATTTCTCAATTGCAGGCAGGCATGGTCTTCCATAGTGAATACAGCACGGATTACAGCATCTACGTGAGCAGTCTTCACCTGCGGATGCCTTTCCAGGCTGAGACTATGCAATCTGCACTCGATCAGATGGCAGTTCGCCATGAAATGCTGCGCATATCGTTTGATGGAAATACTTTCAGCCAGCCATTGCAGCTTGTCCATCATAACGCGCGGCTTGAATTGCACATCGAAGACTTGCGACATCTTTCTGATGACGAGCAGCAGAGCCTGCTGGATCAATGGCTCAAAGAAGAAACCCAGCGGAGATTCCAGTGGAGCGAGGCACCGCTTCTGCGCTTTAATGTTCACCTGCGGAGAAGCAAGGAAATCCAGTTCACCATGAGTGAGCCGTTCCTTGATGGCTGGAGTGTGGCTTCATTGTTAACGGAACTCTTTCAGCGGTACTTTGCTTTGCTGACCCACAGATCGCTTTCCTCTGGTCCTCTCCTGGCTGCGTACAAAGATTTTGTGGTATTGGAGCAGGATGCTCTCCAGTCAGAGCATTGTCGAGACTACTGGAAAGGAATGCTGGCCGACGCCACGGCCAGCCACCTTGTGCGCCGCAGATCGACCCCGCCTGCGGGAGCGCTGGAGGTGAGGAGACTTGAGGCCCCAATCTCACAGGAAAATTCTGAACGTCTAAAAGCAGCGGCGCGCAAAGCGGGTGTTTCCCTAAAAGCGCTTTTATTGGCCGCACATATGAAAGTAGTTAGCACGTTGAGCGGACAGGGAGAAGTTTTCACTGGCCTGTTGATTAACGGCCGGCCGGAAATGAAAGATGGGGAGCAATTGATTGGCGCTTTCCTTAATACTGTTCCTCTTCGCATGGGCCTAGAGAGCGGTACATGGGCCGATCTTGCGCGACGGGCACAAGATGCTGAAACCGAACTGCTGCCATTCCGCCGCTATCCGATTCAGGAATTGCAGCGCCTTCATAGCGCGGAGCGGTTATTTGACACAATCTTTAATTACACGCATTTCCATGTGATGAGCGGGTTGTCGGAGATTCCAGGACTGGAAGTTCTGGATGTACGAGGATCGGAGCAGACGTATTATCCGCTGACCGCCCAATTCAGCGTCAACGAATTCACCTCACGTATCGAACTCGCGCTCGACTATCGCACACTGACGCTCGATGAAGATGAAGTCAAGGAAATTGTGGTCTGTTACCGCAGAGTCATTGCAGCCATTGTGCAAGACCCGTCTTCGCACCACGATTCCTTGTCGCTGCTGTCGCCAGAACAGCATCGGGTCCTGGTGAAAGAACTAAACGAAACCAGCGGGCCGTTTTCTCGGGACAAGTGCCTGCAGCAACTCTTTGAGCACCAGGTGCGCGTTGCTCCAGAAGCGGTAGCGGTTATCTCTGAAAACGAAAGGCTGACATACGGCCAACTCGACCGGCGCGCAAATCAACTGGCTCACCACTTGCAAAAGCTTGGAATCGGCTTGGAGTCGCTGGTCGGCAACTGCATGAAACGCAGCCCGGAGATGCTGGTGGGCGTGCTGGGGATACTGAAGGCCGGGGCCGCGTACCTGCCGCTTGATCCTGCATATCCGAAAGAGCGACTGGCATTCATGCTTGCGGATGCAGGCGTAAAGGTTGTTGTTATCCAGCAAGAGTTGAAGGACAGGATTCCGTATGGCGTCCAGTGCGTCTGCCTTGATTCCGATCGGTATGAGATTGAGAAGGGAAGTGGCGCCGCACCAGCCTGTGCGGCCGGCCCAGACAATCTGGCTTACGTGATTTATACCTCCGGATCAACCGGCAAACCTAAGGGGGTTTTGATAGAGCATCGCGGAGTGGTCAACGTGATTGAAGCGTCGATCAAGAAGTTCGCTGTTAACCGCGATAGCCGCGTGGCGCAACTTGCGTCGCTCAATTTTGATGCTTCTGTGTTGGAGATCTTTACCGCATTGCTGAGCGGCGCTAGTTTGTTCCTGGTTGATTCTCTGGTATTGATGTCCGGCCCGGAATTGGGCAGGTTCCTGCGGGTGAATGGGATCACATCGATGGCCATTCCACCTTCCCTACTCGACCTTGTTCCTGCGGGAGATTATCCAGCGCTACGCTCGATCGTGGTTGGTGGTGAAGCGTGTACCGCAGAGATTGCCGCGCGCTGGTCTGGCGGAAGGCTCTTCTTCAATGCCTATGCGCCGACTGAAGCCACCATTTATTCAACGCTCATGCTCTGCCCAGAAGGCAGCCGGCAGACGCCACCGCTGGGTCGCCCAATCCAAAACATGCGGGTCTACGTGCTGGACCATCATGGCCAGCCGGTGCCGGCCGGAGTTCCCGGTGAGCTCTACATTGGCGGCGTTGGTGTGGCGCGTGGCTATTTGAACCGGCCTGAACTCACAGCTGAAAAATTCATTCCTGACCCATTCAGCGGAAGGGCTGGAGCAAGACTCTACAAAACCGGTGACTTGGCGCGTTTCCTTCCCGACGGCAGCCTTGAATTCCTGGGCCGTACTGACCATCAGGTCAAAGTGCGCGGCTTTCGTATTGAGCTGGCAGAGATTGAGACTGTGTTAGGTGAGCATCCGCTGGTGCGGGAAGTTGCCGTGATCGCGCGTGAGGATGATCCGGGTGATAAGCGGATTGTCGCCTACATTGTTCCGCGCACAGGTCATGCGCCCGACATCAGCGATTTGCGCAATCACCTGAAACGCAGACTGCCAGACTATATGCTGCCGTCTGTCTTTGTGATTCTGGAATCCATGCCGCTGTCAGAGACCGGCAAGATCGATCGCGAGTCTCTGCCGGCGCCGGAACAGTCAAGACCAACGCTGGAACAAAGTTATGCTGCGCCGACGACCGCGCTGGAAAAAATCCTTGCCGGCATCTTTGGTGAGGTACTCAAAATCGAGCGCGTCGGGGTCCACGACAACTTCTTCGAACTGGGAGGCCACTCGCTGCTGGCGACTCGCGTAGTTTCACAAATCCGGCAGATCTTTGCGATCGAACTACCGGTGCGGAAATTATTCGAGGAGTCGACGGTAGACGGCCTGGCAAGCATCATGGTGAAAAATGAACCGGCGCGGATCGAGCGCGCCGCCGAACTCCTATGCCAAATTTCCACGATGTCTGATGATGCGGTAACCGCGATGCTCGAAGAGCCGCCAGAGCGCATCCGGAAGGAGAAGGCCTCATGACGAGTGTGGCATTTTCCGACCAGCGGCGTGCGTTGCTGCAAAAATTATTGCGCGAGGAAGGCTTCCACGCATCCGATGCAGACCAGATAGCGCCCAGAGTCCAGCGCGATCCTGCTCCGCTATCTTTTGCGCAGCAAAGGTTGTGGTTCCTCCAGCAACTGGAGCCAGAGAGTTACGTTTACAACATACCCGTGGCTTTAAGAATCGAGGGGCCGCTTGACGTCGCTGCGCTTGAGGAAAGCATTAACCAGGTCATTTGTCGTCATGAATCACTGCGCACGAATTTCAAGACTGTGAATGGCCAGACATTTCAGTTCGTCAATCCGCCTTTCAGAGTGCAGCTGTCTCCAGAAACCATTCAACTCTCGACCCCGACCTCGCGCGAAAGAGAAATTGCCAACCGGGCAAACCAGGAACTGCAGCGCGCATTTGACCTGACCGCAGGACCTCTTATACGAGCCAGACTTCTGCGCTTTGCTGAAGCCGATCATGTGTTACTGCTGACTATGCACCACATAGTTGCCGATGGATGGTCCATCGGCGTGTTCCTGCGCGATCTCGGCGCATGCTATGGCAGTTCTCAAGGGCGCCAACCGGATCTCCCGGAGTTGCGCATTCACTATGCGGATTTCTCCGCCTGGCAACGCCATGAGAAACACAACGCGCAATTGGCCACGCAACTTGCATACTGGAAACATCAACTGGCAGGAGTTCCTCCCCGGCTCGAGTTGCCAACCGATCGGCCGCGGCCTGAGCGCAGCACGTTTCGCGGAGCGAACATTCCGTTCCTGATTTCCAGGCAACTGCAAGAGCAACTGGCACAGCTGGGCCAAAGTGAAGGCGCCACTCTTTTCATGGTCCTGTTGGCAGCTTTTAACGTCCTGCTGTATCGCTATAGCGGTCAGGAAGACATTGCTGTGGGCGCACCTGTAGCCCAGCGCAACCGGCCGGAACTCGAGGAATTGATTGGATTCTTTGTCAACACTCTGGTGTTGAGCACGCAGCTGTCTGGCGAACTTGCCTTCCGCGAATTGCTTCGCAGAACCAGGGAAGTCTCGCTTGGAGCCTTTGCGCATCAAGACCTGCCGTTTGAAAAGCTGGTTGAAGAACTACATCCGCAGAGGAGTTTAGGACACTCGCCTTTGTTTCAAGTGATGCTGGATTTGCAGAATGCAGCGATGGAGCCAACGCAAATCGAGGGCTTGCATTTGTCCCTGGCCCCGGTTGAGACGGAAACGGCAAAGTTTGATTTGACTTTAACATTCAGTCAGACCGGCGAAGGACTGGATGCGGCACTGGAGTACAGCACCGAGATCTTCGATGAGGCCACGGCGCGCCGGATGGTGGCCAACTTCCTCACTCTGCTCGAAGGCATTGCCGAATATCCAGACACAAAGATTGCTCTTCTGCCGCTATTGGCGGAAGCAGAAAAGCAAAAGCTGTTAGTGGAATGGAACGATACCAGGCTTAATCACACGGAGCCCATTCACGCTCACCATGTCTTTGAGCAGCAGGCGCAAAGAATTCCGAATGCGATTGCAGTGACGTGCGCAAGCGAAGTACTCAGTTACGACCAACTGAATCGTCGCGCGAACCAAGTTGCACGTTGTCTCCAACATTCTGGTGCGACGGCAGGGGACCTGATAGGCATTTGTCTGGAACGTTCTGCCGAAATGCCGCTGGCAATCTTGGCCGTGCTCAAGGCCGGCTGCGCATACGTGCCTATAGAGCCAGCCTACCCGGCAGAGCGATTAGCTTTCATAATGAGAGATGCACAGATAAAAGCTGTGGTCACGAGTTCCAGTTTATTGTCGCGCCTACCCCAGATGCCAGCCCAAATGATCTGCCTGGATAGAGACTCCGATGCCATTGCGGATGAAAGCGCGGAAAACCTGCAGAGCACGCTTCTACTCGACCATCCTGCTTACGTAATCTACACCTCAGGTTCGACGGGCGTTCCCAAGGGAGTGGTCATCTCGCATCGCAATCTTGCGCATTCAACTAATGCACGTATGTCGTACTACACCGAACCTGTCGGCGCGTTCCTCTTGCTTCCGTCTTTCAGTTTTGATAGCTCTGTCGCGGGTCTTTTCTGGACGCTGTGCCAGGGTGGAAGGCTGATTATTCCAGAGGAAGGCAACCACCAGGACTTGGCCCATCTCGGAGAATTGGTCGAACGGCATTCCGTATCGCACCTCTTATGTCTTCCGTCGCTCTATCGCCTCTTGCTGGAGCAGGATGAGCGAAGGCTGACATCATTGCGAGTAGCTATTGTGGCCGGTGAACCTTGCCCGTCTGACTTGGCTCACCTCCACCGCCAGCGAGCTCCACAAGCCTCGCTGTTCAACGAGTACGGCCCTACGGAAGCGACGGTCTGGAGCACTGTTTACGATCTTTGCTCGTGCGCTGGGGGTAATGCCGTTCCTATTGGCCGTCCCGTTGCTAACACAACATTCTACATTCTCGACCGGCATCAGCAACCGGTACCAATCGGCGCAGCCGGCGAGCTTTATATCGGCGGTGAGGGTGTGTCGCAAGGTTATTTAAATCGTGCAGAGCTTACAGCAGAAAGGTTTATACCCAATCCTTTCAGCCGCGAACCTGGAGCCATGTTGTACCGAACAGGCGATCTCGGGCGTTATCTTCAAACTGGCGACATCGAATTTTTGGGACGAACTGATTTTCAGGCAAAGGTCCGTGGGTATCGCGTTGAACTCCTGGAAATTGAGTTGGTGCTGGCTCAGCATCCTTCTGTGCAGCAGGCTGTGGCGCTCGTGGACGGCAACCATGTGAGGGCCTTTGCAACGTTAAAGCCACAAAAGAGCGCAAGCGCCAGCGAACTCCGCAGCCATCTGAAAAACAAACTACCTGATTACATGGTGCCCAGTTCATTCGTCCTGCTGGAGTCGTTCCCGCTGATTACCACTGGAAAGATCGACAGGAAAGCGCTTGCGGCGATGGAGTCACCGAAGCCGGGACATGAGCACGAATTTGTTGCACCGCGAACGGCGCTGGAACGAGTGCTGGCGGGGATCTTTTCCAGTGTGCTTGGCATTGATCAAGTTGGCCTCCTCGACAATTTCTTTGAGATGGGCGGACACTCCCTAATGGCGACGCAGGTCGCCTCCAGAGTGCGTGATTCACTGGGCATTAATTTGCCATTACGCCGGATCTTTGAAAAGCCCGCGGTTGAAGCGCTGGCAACCTCAATTCTGGGCGATGCGCCGGATCGCTTGAGGATCGAGCGCGTGGCTGAATTGTTGCTGCAATTCTCACAGGTTTCCGACGAACAGGCGGAGGAGTTGCTGGCACAGACGGGGGTTTTACCAACAAGGGGCAGTCATCATGAGTAGCATCAGCCGTGACACATTTCTGATCTCTCCCAAAAAGCGGGCGCTGATTGAGGCAATGC
>JBAVUZ010000473.1:0-14526 GCA_049697035.1 Candidatus Angelobacter sp.
GGGAAAGATTGTCCATCTCTTCAACGTTCATCTGGGTACGGGATACATGGAGCGCCGCAAGCAGGCGCGTCTGCTGATGAGCCGTGAGGTCCTGCTGTCGCCGCAGCTCAAGCACCCGCGCCTGATCATCGGCGACTTCAACGAATGGACGCGCGGCCTTGTTTCCAAATCCTTGCAGCACTCGTTTGAGAGCGTCGATATCCAACTGCATCTCAACCGCAAGCGCACATATCCCGGAGTGTTGCCTATCATGCATCTTGACCACATGTATTTTGATCGTGATCTGGCGCTGGAAGAATTTCTGCTGCACCGCAGCCGCATGGCCCTGCTGGCGTCGGACCATCTGCCGCTGGTGGCGGAATTTTGTCTGGGCGGAAGATAGTTTTTGCCGCAGATTGCGCAGATTGCCGCAGATCAGAAACCAACCCCAGACAAGTAATCTAGTTTTTTCACTCTGTCGTGTTCCTTAATATGCTCCAGCTTAATCTGCGCTCATCTGCGTAAATCTGCGGCAAAAAGGGTTCTCCGCATACAATCTCTCAGTGGCCAAGCTGACTTTTGTCGTGGGAAAAGGCGGTGTAGGGAAGACGACCGTCTCCTGCGCTCTCGCGCTGCATCTTGCTGCGCGCCACCCTCGCCAATCGACGCTCCTCATGTCCACCGACCCGGCGCACTCGCTGGCCGACATGCTGGAAATCCCCAAGAGCAAAGATCAGCTTCTTTCTCACAGTCCGCATCGACTGGCGGGCGCAAAGGGCAAAGTCTCCGTCTGGCAGATTGATAGTGACCGCGAGTTCAAAAAATTTCTTGAAGGCAATCGTGAAGGCATCCTCAACATTGTTGAAAACGGTACGTTCTTCAACCGTGAAGAGATCGCGCCGCTACTGGATACCACTCTGCCGGGCATGTCAGAGGTGGCTGGCCTGCTCGCCTTGCGTGACATGCTGGAAAGCGCCGAGCACGATCACATCGTGGTCGATACAGCTCCTTTCGGTCACACGTTGCGGCTGTTTGAGCTGCCCGGACATTTTCAGCGCTTCCTGAATTTTCTAGAGGTCGCCTCCAGCCGCGATGATCTGCTGGCCCAGCGCTTCGGCGGACGTGCCTCTCGCCCTGCCCACAGTTTCCTGGAAAAATGGCAAGCAACCGTCAGGCAGGTGAAAGACGCCTTCAGTGCCGAGCAAGCTGAAGTCCTGCTGGTGACCTCGCCGGAAACTTTTTCACTGAATGAAGCCGTGCGTTGCGTGGACGCGCTCCGCGAATCGGCGGCGGAAATGCGTCTGGGCGGCGTAGTCCTGAACCGCGTAGTCATGTCAGCAGGGAAGTGCCCACGCTGCCGTGCCCGCGTTCTTCAGGGGAAAAAGGCTGTCCAGTTCCTGAAGCAAAAATTTCCGCGTGTACCCAGGCTGATCGGCCCAGATCCCGGCAATCCGCAGCTTGGCGCTCGGCAGTTGCAGCGCTTTGGCGATACGGTCTTTGCCGGCGCACGCGCTAACCTCGCGGCCCCGCCGCCCAAAGCACCATCGAAACACCAACTCAAGTTCGCAAAAACAAAATGGCCTACTGCGAAAACGCGGCTTTCATTCACGCTGGGCAAAGGCGGCGTTGGCAAGACCACGGTCACAGCCGCTCTGGCTTTCCACGAACGGTCGCTCAATAAGGATGTTCACGTAACCGTGTGCTCCACTGACCCTGCGCCGTCGCTCGATGATATTTTCCAGAAGGAGATTGGCGACCAAATGGTTTCTGTCCTTGGCGATCCCGGCCTCGGCGCCATGGAGATGGACGCGGTGTTTGAGTTCCGACGCTGGGCGGCCCGCATCAAGCAGCAGCTTTCCGCCGGGACCAGCATGCAATCGGGCGGCCTGCATGTTGATCTTACTTTTGAAAAAGAAGTCTTCGCCGCGCTGATGGACGTGGTCCCGCCCGGCGTCGACGAAGTCTTTGCCATCTTCCGCATTCTTGACCTGCTGGAAGCTAAGCACGGCAGCGTATTCATTGATATGGCGCCCACCGGCCACGCGCTGGAATTGTTGCGCATGCCGGACCGGATTCTGCTATGGTCGCGCCTTTTATTGAAAAGCCTGGCCGCGCACCGTACACTAGCCCTCGCCCAGGATGTTGCTGTGGAACTGGCGGGACTGGGGCAACGGGTACGGAAATTGCTGGAACTCTTGCGTGATCCCAGGCAGAGCCGGGCCTGGGCGGTGATGTTGCCGGAGCCTGTGCCCGATCGTCAGACGCAACGCCTCCTGGTCGCGATCAAAGAGATTGGCGTTGCCGTAGATTCTTTGTTCGTAAACCGTGTCCTGCTTGAGCCCGATTCCGGCTGCAAAACTTGTCGCCGCGCGCAAAACTGGCAGTTGGCAACATTGCAGTTATTGCAAAGGAAATACGGCGGCCATCGTTTGTATCTGGTGCGGGATTTTCCCGCGGAAATTGCGGGCGCGGCAAAGCTGAAGAAATTTACCGGCGAATTATGGCAAATTCAAACCGAAAGATAGCGGCCAGCGGCGCACTTTATCTCTACGGAATTTCTGAAGCGCTCGCCGCGAAGAAACCCGTCAAAGTTGGCAGCGTCGGCATTGACGGCTTGCATCCCGTACAGCCTCTTGCCTGCGGCGATTTTCTCTGTTGGGTGTGTCAAGTGGACCAGGCCAGCTTTGCCAATGCCGTTGAGCGCAACATGGAAAATCTTGAGTGGCTGGCGCTGCATGGCGTGCGCCATCAGCAAGTCGTCGGTGAAGTGGCTGAGCAGATGACGATTGTTCCAGCCCGCTTTGGCACCGTGTTTTCCGGGGAGCCAGCGCTTCTTAAGGACGTGCTGGGAAGAAAAGCTGCGCTCAAGAAAGTTTTTGCCCGCGTGGCGGGCGGTGACGAATGGGGCGTAAAGGTGTTTGCGGAGCGGCAGGCTGCTCCAGTCGCCGTGACGGAGGCCCGCTCAGGCAAAGAATATTTGCAGCAGAAAGCCGCTCGGCTCAAGAAGCGTCCTGAGCGCAATGATCATGAATTGCAGGAACTGGCAACGGCGCTGGGCAAGATTGCCACGGCTTCCGCGCCTAGCGGCAAGGTGAGCGGAGCGCAGCCTAACCTGCTGTGGCAGGCCACGTTTCTGGTGCCGCGCGCCAGGCGGAAGCAGTGGGACCAGGCGCTGAAAAATTTTGTGGAGAGGTGGGATGGGCAGCGGCGCATCGAAGTAAATGGGCCATGGCCGCCGTACTCGTTTGTCTCTGATGCCGAATGATTTTGAAACCTTAGGAACGCTGGGCGGAGAAGATGAAACCTCACTTCTCGAAATCCTGGACCACGTGCTGAACTCCGGCGTTGTGATCCATGGATCGCTGGTGATCTCTCTTGCCGGGGTTGACCTTGTCTACCTGGGGCTGAATGTTGTGCTCACTTCCGTGGAAACGGCGCTGAACAATCTGCAAATAGAGGAGAAGCGGAGGCGGAAGTGAGCCGCGTGCTGGTTTACTGCGGCTTTCGCCATGTGCCGCAACTCGCTTTGCCCGCGCTGGGCGTCAATGCCGCGCCAGTACAGGTGGCGGCTTCGGACGAACTCAGCCTGCTTTGGTCCGAAGTAGAGTGGCCATTTGATCCGGAGCGAATGCAGAAGAGCGCTGTTGAGTTTCATGAGGTGGTGCATCAGGTGTTTAAGCAGACCGCCGTAATTCCGTTCCGGCTGCTGTCGGTCTTCGATGACCAGCTGGCTTTCACCGCCTTTGCCGCCGAGAATCGCCAGCGCTTCCTGCAAGACCTCAGCCGTCTCAAAGACTTTGTGCAGATGGAGTGCGTTATCTACCCCAAGCCGTCTCAAATCGATCGTAGTTCCGGCAAAGCCTATCTTCAGCAGAAAGCTGTTGCCTTGCGATCTTCAGAGGGATTTGCCCAAGCCACGCAAGACGCTCTGGCTCACTTGAGCAGGGAGGTCCGCATCCGCGAAGGCAAGAACGGGACGCGCATCTTTGTGCTGGTGGAGCGAGGGCGCGAGAATGATTTTCGCCAGGCGGTGACCGCCGTGCCGATCCCGACGCATCTCTCGCGGCGCATGAGCGGCCCTTGGCCGGCCGCTGAGTTCCTGAGCGAGCAGGTTAAGATGCCTCAGTTAAACGGGACTGCCGGAGCCAAATGACAGACATTCGCAAAATCACGCCAGAAGAAATTGCCGCCGCGGTGTCTGAGATGAACCGCGAGCTCAAGGCCGTGGGTGAAGGCGCCATTGACCGGATTGATTGTTCCCCGGAAAACATTGAGCAAGGGCTTGCGCGGCTGGTGCTCAGCTTAATTGAGCTGCTGCGGCGTCTCCTGGAACGGCAGGCCATCCGTCGCATGGAAGGTGGATCGTTAGGCGATACAAAGGTGGAAGAGATGGGGCAGGCGCTGATGCGTCTGGAAACCAAGGTCAACGAGCTTGCCGCCGCGTTTGGGCTCAAGCCGGAAGACCTGAACCTTGAGCTGGGTCCTCTCGGGAACCTTCTGGATAAATAGCGGTCACAAGCGAGTGCTGGTCGAAATAAGCTGATAAAATGCTGGTTTAAGGCTTCAGACAACCAATTTCGAGAATGTGAGCATCTCAAAATTACGGCACTGGCTCCTCCCTCTTCCGGATTGCTCGTAAGCCAGCGAAAAAAGCTATCAAAGGTTGACAGTTTGCAGTGAGGCTGGTTAGGATGCGGTGACACGAGTCGCGTGGATTCTCCCAGTCCCCGGCGGTCTCTTCTGTTTTTTCCTGAGATATTATGCAAAGAGTTCCTACGGTTTCCGGAACAGCAAACCTGCTGGACATCCTTGATCGAGTACTCGATAAAGGACTTGTGATTGCGGGTGATATCCGCGTTTCGCTTGCGAACGTGGAGTTGCTCACGATCCGTATCCGCTTGCTTGTTTGTTCCGTCGACAAAGCTGAGGCCATAGGTCTCAATTGGTGGAAGTACGATCCAAATCTCACGGCTCCTGTGCCTGAGAACGTTGTGCGGAGGACCCAGTTACCCGGTGCGCCACCGGCGTCCCAGGCGCCGAACCGGAAGAGGCCCGCTGTCCGCGCAAAAAGAGTGAAGTGAGCCGATCGATCTTAATGAAGGAGGCCCTCGAATGGCCGTTGAAAGAGTTTCCGGCGGATCAAGTTTAATCGATGTTCTGGATCGAGTACTCGACAAAGGTATCGTCATTGATGCCTGGGTCCGCATTTCGCTGGTCGGCATTGACTTGATCACGGTAGAAGCCCGCGTCGTCGTTGCGTCCATTGATACCTACCTCAAGTACGCTGACGCTGTGGGTCTCACGGGTCTGGTTTCCCGTCCCACGTTGACTGAAGGCGGCGCTGAAGGCGAAGAAGGAGAACTGGGTGAAGTCAGGCCTCGTACACCCCGCCGGCGGCGGTAAGGCCTGGACTCGGGGACACGCATGGCTACGGCCGAAATCCGGATGCAACCGGCGCGCATGAATGGACGGCGTACAGCCCAGCCTCGCCGTCCTGCCGTTCTTCGTCTGTTGCAGGCGGAACGCTCGGAAGAAATCTTCCCGCTCCTGCTGGAAGAGATCATCGCTCTCGGCAATCCGCGCGCGCTTGTTGTTGACGTGAATCTGGACAGCGGTGAAATCACGCCGGCTGCGGCGCTGAAATGGCCTCGCGCGCAGATGGAAAAATTTACCAGCGCGCTCTGGATGCAGGACCATCCTCTTACCAGCGTGCTGCACGCTGTGCGGCCTGAGGTGCTGGAAAAAAGCAACCTGCACAACCGCCCCATTTACGTCCATCCCATCCTTTATTCCAACCGCAATCTTTGCTGGGAAGCGGACCGCATTCGCACCTCAAGCTGTCTGGCGGTGCAGAACTCGCGCCGGGAAAAACGCGTCCGCCTGGAAGACCAGGTTTGTTCCACCTGTGAGATGCGCGCTTATGCCGCGGTTGTGGTGGTGGAACTGCCCAAGAACCACTCTGCCCAGGTCATTGCCGAACTCGGCGAGTTGATCGATCTGGCCAACCGCTATCTTTCGCGCCTGTTCAAGGTTGAGCACTATTACAACCGCATGCGTGATATGGAAATCACCATCGCGCAAATGGGTACCGTAATGCAGAGCATGGCTGACCCGGTCATTCTCACTGACACGCAGCATCGCGTGATCATGCAGAACAAGGCCGCCGAGCGCTTTTTCCGCGTGCCGGAAGAGATGACGGAAGGTTTGGTGCGCGCGGTTGAGTTCAATAATCTGCTTTTCTCCGCAGCGCTCTCTTCCATGCTGGTTTCCGGCAGCGATTCTCATCGTGACCTCACGCTGGTGGACGCCATTGAAGGCGAAGAAATGCTGTTTGAGGCAGTCTCCGCGCCCACTTTCGGCCCGGACGGCATTCAACTTGGCACGGTCACCGTGATGCGTGACGTAACCGATCTCCGTCGCGCCGATCAGGAACTGCGCCTGAATTATGAGCGGATCAGCGAAGCCGAAGAAGTTGTCCGGCAGGACCGTGACCGCCTGAACCTGATCATTGAAAACGTCGGCGACCCGATTGTGGTCTGTGACGGCAAAGCCAAGATCGTGCTGGTGGATCCTCTGGCCCAGGAGTTGTTCGGCACAGAGATGGACGTGGTGCGCGATACCGTCCAGTTCCAGAACCAGACCAAACTAACGGCGTTTATTGACGCGTTTACCTCTTCTTTCGCCGATCGCGAAACCGCACCGTTGCGTTTGTATAATCCCACGCTGCGGCAGGATATCGATTACGATGCCCGCTCCGGCAAGATCTATGGTGAGCGTGGCCAGGTTGCATATACCGTCACAGTCCTGCGCGATCTCACGGCTTTGCGCAAAGTGGAGCAGCTCAAGGTAGAACGGCGCATGCTGGAAATTGAAAAGTTCGCCGCCACAGGCCGGCTGGCCGCCACCATCGCCCATGAGGTCAACAACCCCATGGAAGCCATCAAGAACGCGATCTACCTTTTGGCCAACGCCATTCCGGAAAATGCTTCGCCGGTCTACAACATTTTAAAGTCGGAAACCGAGCGCGTTGCGCGCATTGTGCGCCAGATGCTGGGGCTTTACAGGAATACGGAACAGGTAAAGCCGGTCAACGTCAACACCATTATTGAAGATACGCTGCTGCTGCTGAACCGCCAGCTCCAGCGCGCCAATGTTGAAGTCCAGACGCAGCTGGACGTGCTTCCGGACGCCGTGATCGCCGCCGACCAGATTCGCCAGGTGCTATCCAACCTGGTCATTAACGCCCGTGACGCCATGCCGAACGGAGGCAAGCTGCGCATACGCAGCCGCCATATTCCCGGCTACGACGACCTGCACGGATGGGTGCGCATCTTAATCGCTGATACCGGCTCGGGAATTCCCCCGGAAATGATTCGCACTATCTTTGAGCCGTTTGTTACCACCAAGGGCGAACGCGGCACCGGGCTGGGCCTCTGGATCGTAAAAGGAATCATCCAGAACCATGCGGGCAAGCTTTCCGTCAGGAGCCATATGGGACGCGGCACGACTTTCAAGATTGATTTGCCAGTCGTAAAATTGTGAGTGCCGATCAAAAATACCGTGTGCTGGTGGTGGACGATGAAGCGGCCGTCCTGCTTACCTACCGTCTTATTCTTGAACGGCAGGGCTATGAAGTTGTGGCGTGCGGCACCTCCAAGTCCGCGATTGAGGCCATGGAGAGGCAGCAGTTTGATGTGGTTCTATGCGATTATTCACTGGAAGAGCAACATACAGGGTTTGAAGTAATCTCGGCGGCAAGAAAAATTAACGCCACCATTCCCGCGGCCCTGCTTACAGGGTATGCCACCAAGGAAACCGCGGATGAAGCAGCCAGCCGTGGCATTGGCGTAATGTTCAAGCCCATTGAGATTGAAGAATTTTTGGCGACAACCTCCAACATGTTGAGGAGAGACAATGAGTCCAAGCAAGAAGGCAGGCAAGAAGACAACCGCGGTCCGCAAAGCGACCATCAAGGCTGAACCGGCGACGGCGGTGCTGGATCTCGTGCCTCCGCCGGCAAGCCTGAAGATGGAGCCGCGAAGCGGACAACAACAGGAAGGCCGCTACGTTTATGGCGTGATTGAATCGCGCGCCCCTGTCGGCTTTGGCCGCAGCAGCATCGGCGGCGTGAATGAAGACGTGTACACGGTCCATTACGGCGATATCGCAGCCGTCGTGAGCCGCACGCCCGTTTTTATTTTTGATCCAACGCGTGACAACGCTCTGGCCCATGAGCACGTCATCGAATCGGTGATGAAGAATTACACCATCATTCCCATGAGCTTTGGCACGGTTTTCCGCACGGACGACGATATCCGCGAAGTGCTGAAGAGCATTTATTCGTCGCTCAAAGACGTTCTCAAGCAGATGACCGGCAAGCTTGAGTTCGGCCTGAAAGTTACCTGGGACCGTGACCGCATCATTGAAGAATTGCAGCGCGAGCATGATGAGATCCATCGCTTCCACCAGGAACTAACGCGCAAGCACCTGCAGTCCACATACTTCGCGCGCATGCAACTGGGACGCATGATCGACAAGGCGCTGGCCGAACTGGCCGCTAACTACGTCCGTGAAATTTATGACGGACTGCGCGCCGTCTGCGTGGCCTCACGTGACAACAAGCCCATCGGCGACAAGATGATCATGAACGCCGCCTTCCTGATCCAGAAGGCACGTGAAGCCGAGTTTGACGCGGCTGTAAACAAAGTCGCACAGAAATTTGGCGACCGCCTGAATTTCAAATACACAGGCCCGTGGCCGCCTTACAATTTTGTGAATATCCGCCTGAAACTGGAGCGTGGCGGACAGGGATAAGCTTTTGTTTTTGAATCCCTCGCGTGGCGAGGGACCTCTATAGCCATAAAGGCTCATACGGATCGGTTCATGTTCCCAAAATGTATTGATAACGATAGGGGCCCCTCGCTTCGCTCGGGGTTGCAGAAAAGAAACGGCACACTATGCTCTTAATTGACGATCTGCTCTTCGCGCCTTTCTCCGGCTGGAACTTCATCATGCGCACCTTGCTCAAGGTGGCGGAAGAGCAGTGGACTGACGACGCTCCTCTGAAAGAGCAACTCCTGCACCTGCAAGTCGAGCTGGAAGAAGGCTCCATTACTGAAGAGCAATACCTTGAAGCCGAGGCCGCCATCCTGCGTGAGATCCGCGACGTGCAGCGCCGCAAGATCGAGCTTGCCGGCGGCGATCCTGACCAGTTTGAAGGCGGCATCTCCGGCTCCGCCGTCCAGGAAGGATCTGGCGCGTCCATTACATGGGACCCGAACGAAAGCAACGAAGAGTAGTAAACGCGACCCTTCCAGTCGCGGCTAGACCACCTCTGCTTTGCGCAGCTTCGTGATTTCTGTATCGTTGTATCCAATCTCCCTCAGCACCTCATCCGTGTGCTCGCCCAGCGCGGCTGCTCTTCTGCGGATGCCGCCCGGAGTTGCCGACAATCGCACAGCCGTATCCGCCAGCGGCACCGGCTTGGCCGCTCCAGGGTGCTCGACGTAACTCAGCAACTCCCGCGCCTTCACCTGCGGATCTTCCAGCACCTGGCCGATATCCAGAACCGGTCCCGCCGGCACGCGGGCTTTCTCCAGTTCGGCAATGGCCTGTTCCATCGTTCGGGTTGAAAGCCACGCATTCATCGCATCCGTGATAGCCGCACGATTGTCAGCCCGAAGCTGGTCGCTGGCAAAGCGCGGATCGCCGATGAAATCCTCGCGTCCCACCAGGCGCGCCCAGCGGGCAAACATGTCATTGCCAACGGCTGAAACCACAATCCATCCGTCTTTGGTCTTGTAGGCGTCCGACGGTGCAGCATAAAAACTTGTATTGCCCAGTTGCCGCCGCTCAATGCCCAGGACTGACCGTTCCGCCAGCAAGCCCTGCACATAGGCGATACCCGTTGCCAGCAAAGACCCATCCACGATCTGCCCTTCGCCGGTTTGTGCGCGATGGTAGAGCGCTACCATTACGCCAAAAGCCGTATGCAGCGCCGTGCCGTAGTCTTCAAAAGGTACGATGTCGCGCACGGGTGCGCCGGGAAATCCCGTAAGGCTCATGGCGCCGGACATGGCCTGCACCACCGTGTCAAAGCCCACTCGGTTGGCATAAGGTCCATCGGGGCCAAAAGTTGAAATGCGGGCAAGGATAATGTCCGGCTTCGTGGCCTTCAGCGAATCGTAGTCCAGCCGCATGCTCTTCAAAACGTTGTTCGGTAGGTTCGCCACCACCACGTCTGCGCCTTGCACCAGACGGCGAATGATCTCCGCCGACTCAGGCTTTGACGTATCCAGCGTCAGGTTGCGCTTGTTGCGATTGAGCGAAAGAAATCCCCCGCCTTCGCCGCTTTCCGTGATTGCCGCAATGTAGCGGTCTTCGCTGCCCTGGCGACGGTCAACGCGAATCACGTCCGCGCCCATATCCGCCAGCAGCATGGCGCAATACGGGCCGGCAATGAACCGCCCAAAATCAATGACGCGAATTCCTGACAAAGGAAGCGAGTTGGGCATCGCGAGATTCTAAATCAAGCCTCGATTACTGGGGGTATAACGACCTCTGGAGCTTTGTTCATCGCTTGAAGTGTGCCATGCTGACTGTTCCGATGAAAATAAAAGAACCATTTATGTTGATCTTTTCTCTGCTGTTTATCGCCTTTGGCTTCCTTCCGTCAAGTTTTTATCAAAAACGGAACGGAGAACGTTACGACGATCTGCTTTTCAGGCGTATCGGAAATGCGGGGATTGGGATTGCAACGTTAGTGCTTTGGTATTCTTTGCCGCGATGACATCGCTGGGCTCGATTCGAGCAGCTTGGATTGCCCCGACTTCTTTTAACTTTTTTCCTCCGTGTCTCCGTGGTGGAGTTTTCCGTCTAACGCTACATCACTTTTTTGGCGAATCATCGTCGTTCACCACCATCCGCACCACCGCATCCATCGCCGCCAGCACTCTGCTCGCGGGCAGATTATGGTCGTTGCAGAAAATTGCAAACACAAATCGCTCGCCTGCCTGTGTCTGTCCGTAACCGGAAAGCGCATTCACATGGCTCAACGATCCTGTCTTGGCATGAATCAGGCCGATGGCTGGCGTTTTCTGAAATCGCTCAGATAATGACCCGTCTACACCGCTCACCGGCAGCGATTCCTCAAACGCCGGTCCCCATGGCTGGCGTGATGCATAGATCAGCAACTGCACCGTGGCAGCGGGCGTGACCAGGTCGCGGCGGGAAAGTCCTGAGCCGTCGAGAAACGTAAATTCATCTTCTTTAAGCCCGGCCTGCAACAGAAACTGTTTCACCGCGGCAACGCCGCCTTCAAACGATCCGCCATCGCTCCGCAGTTTGCCCGCCAGACGCAGCGCAAGCTCGGCGTGCAGGTTCTCGCTCACTTTGTTGGTCACGCGGATGTCATCCAGCAGCGGCGCGGAAAAATGCTCAGCCAGAATCTTATTGGTAGACGATGGGTTGAGATCAGGCGGCTCTTGCGACCGCATGGCTGGAGATATCGGAGAGTTAGCGGCCGGCGTTGCCGCACCTGTCGGCGATGAGGTCATTGGGTGTGGAATCTGCTGGTCAAAGAACTGAGCGTCTTCTCCATGCCGTGCTCGCGTCTTGCCGCGAATGGTGATGCCGCGCCGCTCCAGCATCGTGCGAAAAAGTTGCGCCACAAACTCCGCCGGGTCCTCAATGGACATTGGTTCTTTCATGCCGGCATCGCCCAGCGGCAGAGATCCCCAGAGCACAATCTTCTTCGATCCCGGATCGCGGTGGATGCCGACCCGCTTCGGCACTCCAACTGACGACGTAACCACGCGATTATCCAACTCATAGTAGGTGGTCTCGGGCTCAACCGTGATGACCGCTTTATCTCCCGGATGCTCGCCCGGCAGCACGTTGACGAACACCACATTGTCATTGAATGTGAGCGCGGAAACCGGCGCGCCATCGATCCATTGCAGATCGTCCCACGCCCAGCCTTCAGCGTAACGCTCAAACGCGTAAAACGTATCGTCGCCGATCAGGTCGCCATCCACAATCTTCAGGCCGTTGCGCGCCACCTGGTCCGCCATCTCTTCCAGTATCTGCGTGTGCGGAGGCGTGCGCTGCGTCTTTAATGCATAGGGCAATACGCGGCCGGAAATGTTGGGATCGCCCCGGCCGAAGATCACCAGATCACCCGGCAGCCTTCCGTTGGCGTCGATCTTTCCTTCAGCTTCCACCGTGGTGCGAAAGCGATAATCCGGCCCGGCAATGGCCAGCGCGGCGGCTGTGGTAAAAAGCTTGGCGTTGGAAGCAGGAAGAAAAAGCTGATCAGAATTTTGTGAATAGAGTGCCTTGCCTGTCTCCAGATCGACCACATCAACGCCCCAGTGCGCTCGGCTGAGCGGCGGCTGGCTCAGTGCAGCGGCAATCTCTTTGCCTAAATCTTTTTTGGGCGCGGGCTTCTTTTCTCCCGCGGCGGAGATGTGAAGGGACAGGAACAGTATCAGCGCACACAGCGCTCTTGCTGAACGATGCAGCATGGGATTGCAGGAAAATTATACAATCGCCGCCATGCAGAGACCTGTCTTTCAATGGCGGCTGCGCACGCGCACGCTGGAACTTGGGGGTCGCACGGTGGTGATGGGCATCCTGAACGTGACTCCCGATTCATTTTCCGATGGTGGCCGATTTCTGACCCGCGACCGCGCCGTGGCTCACGCGCTCAGAATGCTGGACGAAGGCGCTGATCTGCTCGACATCGGCGGTGAGTCCACCCGCCCAGGAACGCCTGTGGCCGAAAGCGGGATTCCCGCCGCAGAAGAGCTGCGCCGCATTCTGCCCGTGATTGAAGACGTGCTGCGTGAGCGGCCCAACGCCATTCTCTCCGTGGATACATACAAAGCTGAAGTGGCGCGTGCCGCGGTGAATGCCGGATGCGAAATTGTGAATGACGTAAGCGCCCTGCGCTGGGACGAGCAGATGGCCGCAGCCGCCCTTGAACTGAACTGCGGTGTCATTCTTATGCATACGCGCGGGCGTCCGCAGGAGTGGCGCAACCTGGCGCCCTCGGCCGATATAGTGGCCGAGGTAAAAGCCGATTTGCGCGACTACGCCAAGGCCGCGCTGGCACACGGCATTGCCCAAGGCCACATCATGCTCGATGTAGGCATTGGCTTTGGCAAAAAATTTGACCAGAACTATCCCCTGCTGGCCGGTCTGAACCAATTGCAGGAACTTGGCTTTCCTCTGCTGGTTGGGACCTCAAGAAAGTCTTTCATCGGACGCACGCTTGCCCACGATGGCAAAGACGCGCCGCCCGATCAGCGTCTCAACGGCTCACTGGCGGCCGCCACTGCATCCATTCTGAAAGGCGCACACGTGGTGCGAGTGCATGACGTGAAGCAAGCCGTAGAAGCGGTAAAGATTGCGGATGAGATTTTGCGGTTTAGTAAATGAGCATGTTTTGATGGGGAAGATGTGCGCATGGTGCAGCCATTTATTTCGCAAAAAAGAACCGCACGAGCGCAATGGCCAAAGCAAAGACAAATCCATAGCCGAAGCTTTCAATCTGCATTGCCTTTTTGCCCCGATTGCGCAGTAGCGCCCCGGTCCAGGACAACAATGCGCCTGCGATGATTGGACTGATGATGAGGCTGGCTCCATGAATTTTCGACGGGTGCACCAAGCGGTAGGGAAAGAAGACTAGGCTCAACCCTCCAAGGGCCAGGCCAAATACCGCATGACCGAGGGTCGCGAGAAATGAGTTCTGCGTCTCAGGTGGCTCAAAAAGTTCCCCTAACGAGCGCAAAAACACGTCGGCCATCGCTGCGGCCAGAAATTCAAAAAGCGCCTCAAGCAATGGTTCGAGTATTATTCCGATTATTTCCAGGATCATATCTTCCGCGTTGTGCCGGCGAGGTTGCGCTAAATACTTGACGATGAGAAAGAGAGGATATTTCTTGTATTGGTCGTTGCGGGCCCTTTATGGCGCGCTCTGCCTTTGGATTTCCTTGCACAGATAGATGATCTGCCCGGTGTGGTGAGAAAGATGAGCAGCACAGCGCAGGATGGCGGTGAACCGGTCGCCGCAGTCTTCAAAGCCTTTGGCCGTGTACGCGGCGGACCAGTCCTGCTCGGACTGTTTCTTTAACGCTTCCGCAACTGTGGCGATCGCCTGATCGAACTTTGCCAGCAGCTCCGCCTTGGAGTGGTGGGCCGTGTCGGTAAATTCCAGTGGCCGGTTGCGCACGTATCCCGTGCCACCCATCTCCTCGCCAATGTAGTAGTTGAGATTCCCGATCAAATGCAGGAACAGATGGCCGATGCTGTTGCCGTAAGGATAGGGTCGCGTCCATATTTGTTCGTCGGTCAGCGGTTCCACCAGCGCACGTATCTTCTGCGCTGCTTCACGGTAATTACGCTCGAAGTCGCGGACAAGCGTGATGTTGAGGTCGGTCACGGACGTGATTCTAACAAACCTCGTCTGCGCGCTGTTTAGGATAGAATTTTCTATTGGCTACTAACCCCCAAACCGCCCAGAAGGGCCGCGTCTTTCTTATGGAC